>JBAPYE010000260.1:0-19578 GCA_049284575.1 Desulfobacterales bacterium | reverse complement strand
AGTACGTGGCCCCCAGCTGCATGTTTTTACTCGGTGTGTTGGTGTATGACGAGCCGTTTTCAGCGGCCCAGGTAAAAACGTTCCTGATGATCTGGGCGGCCCTGGCCATCTATTCGGCCGACTCGGTTCTGTATTACCGCCGCCGCGGGTTGGCGACCCGGCTGGCGCCACCGACCCCGCCGCTGGCCCACGGCGCGCGGAGATGACCGTCAGCGGGGAAGGCTGCACGCAGGCCGTCGGGTGGCGTTACCGGTTCTCCTGGCACCACCTGAAGATCGCCGTGGCGGTGCTGCTGGCCGTTTTGCTTTTTGTTGGCGGGCCGGGGTATCTTTCCCCCCGCAGTTTCACCCGGGTTTGGAATCTCGGCCACATCGTCCTTTTTTTTCTTCTGACCGATCTTTTTCTGCAGACCCGTCTTTATCAAAAGCGCAAGGGTTCTGGCGGGGCAATCTGGGGGGCGCTCGCGGCGACGCTGGTGCTGGGCTCGCTGGTGGAGCTGCTGCAAGCCCGCATCGGGCGCCTTCCCGCTGCCGGTGATGTGGCCCGCGATCTTTTGGGCACGCTGCTCGCCCTGGCGTTTCGAATTAAACCGGCTGCGGGGGCGACCCGTCGGCCGCAGCGGTTTCTGCAGATTGCCGCAGGCCTGATGCTGGTTGCCGCTTGCGTTCCCCTGGCCACCGCGCTCCTGGACGAATACCGTGCCGGCGCCGCCTTCCCGCAGCTGGGAAGCTTCGAAACCGCCACCGAATTGGACCGCTGGGAGGGTGGTGCGGCCCGAACCCTTTCCGGCGAGGTGTTCCGGGACGGGCGGCGTTCGCTTAAAATTTCCCTGACGCGCGCAAAGTATTCGGGTGTCGCGCTGAAGTATTTTCCGCGGGACTGGCGCGGCCACGACGCTCTTGAATTCAGCGTTTTCAACCCCGGCAGAGCGCCGCTAAGGCTCACCTGCCGGGTGCACGACCGGACGCACAGCGTCACCGGCCAGCACTACCGCGATCGCTTCAACCGCCGGTTTACGATCGCACCCGGCTGGAACGACATCGCCATCCCCCTGGAAGATATTCGCCGGGCGCCGCTGACCCGGTCCATGGATTTATCCCGCATCGATGGGCTGGGGCTCTTCAGCGTTCGGCTGCCGGCCCCGGCTACGGTTTACCTGGACCGGGTGCGGCTGGTAAAAGCGGCGGGGGCTCATGGAACGCCGGTTCCCCCGAAAGGGGTGAGCGCCGCGGCTTTACAAAAAGTTGGTCCTCCTGTATGACTAGAAAAAATCGGCACATCGGTTTTTGAACCCGCCGCCAACCCGGGAGGGTAACATCGTTCTATCGATGGGCCGTCTTTGCGGCAGCGGCCCCCCGAAAGGAGCCAAATCATGCCGGTAGCCATCGATCAGGTGATCTGGGCCACCGATTTTTCCGAGATCGCCAACCGCGGCCTCTCTTTCGGGATCCCCCTGGCCCGACATTTCCAGGCGGACTTGTGCGCCTGCCACGTGCTCTTTATTCCCCGGTCGGCCACCATGTTCGGCGACGTGCCGCTTTACTCCGACTCCCGTCGTGAACAGTTGAGAAGCGACGCCCAAACCCAGCTTCAGCGTCTCGCCGGCGGGTTGCCGCTGCCCTGCGAGGCGGTGGTGGTGGAGGGCAACGTGGCCGATGAAATCGCCCGATTGGCCGAGGACCGCGGCGCCGGGTTGGTGATCGTTGCCACCCATGGCGCCTCCGGCGTTAAACGCCTGGTGCTCGGATCGGTCACCGAGCGCCTGATTCGGATTGCGCCATGCCCGCTGTTGGTGCTTAGCGCGGCTGCTCAGGAAGCACCTCTGGGGACGCCGTCTGAAAGGCTTTTTCGGCGCATTCTGGTGGGCTGTGATTTTTCCCCGGATGCCGAGCTGGCCCTGGCATTCGGGTTTCAACTGGCCCGGGAGTTCCAGTCGGAACTGCACCTGGTCCATGTCATCGAACCCGCCGGCTACGGCGTCGATCTGATGGGAAAAGCCTTGGGTGAAAATTTAAGGGACACGATCCAGCGCCGTGCCCGGGATCGCCTGGCCGAGCGCACTCCCGACGGGGCGTCCGACGGGTGCACGCCCCGCACGGCGCTTGTGGAGGGCAGGGCCCACCAGGAGCTGACGGCTTACGCCACGGGTCACCAGATCGACCTGATGGTGCTGGGCGTGCGGGGCATGAACCTGGTGGAGTCGCTTCTGGTGGGGTCCACCACGGACCGCGTCATCCGCTCGGCGACCTGCCCGGTGCTGACGGTGCGCTCGGCGGCAGCCGCCGCTTAGAAACGGGAACCGCGCCACCCCCGGGGCAAGGGCGGGAAAGGGCAGGCTGGCGCCCCCGGAAGTGAGTCGAAAGTAAAGGACTCAGCGGCCCCGATAGCGGGCGACCATCCGCTCTGCTTCGGACTGCAGCTCATCGGCAAAGCGCTTTGGCGCCAGGACGCGTGCATCGGCGCCCCAGCCCAGCACCCACGCCCGGGTTTCCGCGGTGAGCGCCGCCGTGGCTTCGTAAATGATGGAACCGTCCGGGTGTCGCCGAATTGATTGGCCGGGGTGCCAGGTGCGCTCTTCGATATACCCGGCGATCTTTTCCGCAAACCAGATCCGCAGGCGGGCCGGTTTCCCGGCAAACGCCCCGCATCCACCGCCCATGAAGGCGGTGATGTCAAAGTTTTCGGGGACTTCAAAGGACTCTTCGGTTTGCTCGACGGCGTGGATCCGGTTCAGCGCAAAAATGCGGACGTCCTGCCGCAGATAACAAAACCCCACCAGGTAGATCGATCCCCTGAAATGCCAGATCTTGTAAGGCGCCACCACCCGCTGTAACCGTGTTTTGCGCCCCATGGCCCCATAGTCGATCCGCACACAGCGCTTTTGGATCGCCGCGGTGGTGATCAGTTCGAGAGCGGCGCGGTTGGCGCCGTAGTCGCGGTAAGGCTCAAAGCCCGTTTGAAACGTCCGATGGACGTCATCAAGGTAGAGCAGTTGGGAGGGCTTTAAGGTGGCGCGGATTTTTTTGAAAAAAGTTTCTAGTGCATCATAAAAAAATGTTGATTTCAGGGGGGTTAAAAGAGACTTGCTCAAGTAAAGGGCGAAAAGCTCGCGCGGGCTCAGGGGGATTGGCATCTGGTCCTGAGCGCTATCCAGCAGGGCCCAGCGGTTGCGGCCGTCATGCTGGTCGTTGTATAGCGGAAACCCGCCCACCTCAAGGGCTTCGAGGTCCCGGTAAATGGTCCGCACGTGGCAGCCCAACCGCCGGGCCAGGTCGGCAGCCCCAACGCCGTCACGCGCCCTGATCAAATGCTGGATTATCTGCCACTGCCGGCCGAGCTGATCGCCGCGGGCCATGACCCCTCCTGGTTAAATCCGCCATCGCGTGGGGAGACTGCATGTGGATGCACCTGACGGCCGCCGCCGTTTTGTTGTTGTTCGTGGGTGTCGGCGGTCTGGCGCTGCAAGCGCTTAAAAAAGGCGCCCGCGTCTTGCCGATTTGCGCAGCAGCACAGCCGGGTATCGGGAGTGGGGCCTCAGGCGGCGGGAAAGGAGATCGTGCGTTTTTCAGGTTTCGGATGGGCGCGGTAGAGGATCGCCGTGTGGCCGATCATTCCCACCAGCTCGCAGCCGGTCTCGTGGCCGATTGCTTCGAGGATGGCGTATTTTTCCTCCTTTTCCTTGTGCTCGTTGAATTTTAGCTTGAGGAGTTCGTGTGCGCACAGCGCCTCTTCGACCGATCGGCAGACCCCTGCATTGAGCCCTTTCTGGCCGATGTAGACGATCGGTTTGAGGGTGTGGGCCAACCCCTTCAAAAATTTTTTCTGGGAACTGTTCAGCATCAAGGCCTTTCCCAGGACCGGCATGGCGCCCTGGTTTTACGCCGCCGGCCAATCGGGAAAAAGGCGACGGCACCATCCATTGCAAAATAACCCAACCCCTTTCCTAATACTCGAGGTTGTGGTCATTGGCAAGAGTTAAGCGGCGGACGTCCGGGGAGGGGCTGACGAGGAGGCTAATAGACCGCCATTGCGGCCTGATATTCGCGGGCGTTGAGGATGTAATCGACAAGCTGGCGGTTGTTCTCCAGCAGGTTGATAAAATTGACCCCCACTTCAAACAGGTTTTTTTCGCAAGACCAGGTGTACCAGCGGATTTCCACCCTGGAATCGATTTCACCGCTGGGCGTGTGGATTGTCAGACGCAGATCCGGCTTCTCCCGGCTGATCATCAGGTGTTGGTTGAGGACCGATAAATTATCGGTATACAGCAGTACCCCTTTGAGGCTGAAATTGCTCACCGTGACCGCCATGACTTTCTCGAATCCGACAAAGGTCGCCGTCAAGACGGCGTCCCATGAGACCGTCAAGCGTTTGTTCCACCGGCGATCTCTTCCCCAAAAGTGCATTTGCGTGGTCTCCTTCGAGCAGCGTCGACGGTTCGTGCGGTGTGACCCAAGACAGGGGGGAGTGTAGACGGCTGAGATCTCCCCATTGAACAGTGCCTTTTCACTATATCGTCTGAACACCGATCCGGCTTAACACATTATTTCCTTCAACCGCCTGTTTTTTTTGATTATTGGTTCAAAGCCGGTTTATAGATCGGACCAGTGGTCACGCGATTCCCCCGAAAAGCCATTCTTTCAGCTTTTTGGGCGGGACCCGATATCGGTGTGCCGATGTCTCTAAAATCGATTTTTTTCTTTGAAATCAAATCGATTTTCCCTTAGATTGATTCGGTCCGGTCAACGGCCGGCGAAGAACGATTTTGCATGTTAATCCTTAACAGGCAGCTGCGAGGTTGCCGCAAGGAGGCCAAATGGCTGCAACCGTAGGGGTTTTGCTGTCCGGCTGCGGGGTGTTTGACGGCGCCGAGATTCACGAGGCGGTTCTCACCCTGTTGTTCCTCGACAGGGCCGGCGCCGCCTGCCGCTGCATGGCGCCGGACACGGCGCAGATGCACGTCGTCAATCACCTGACCCAGGAGGTGAGTGATGAACGCCGCAACGTTCTGGTGGAGTCTGCGCGCATCGCCAGAGGAGATATCCAGGACGTCGCAACGGTGAGCGCCGCCGACCTCGACGCCCTGATCATCCCGGGCGGATTTGGCGCGGCTAAAAATCTAAGCGATTTTGCGGTCAAGGGCCCGGCGGCCGAGGTCCATCCCGAGGTTCAGCGCCTGCTGAACGACATGGCGGCGGCCGGTAAACCGATCGGCGCGATCTGCATCGCCCCCGCCACCCTGACCCGCGCCCTGGGCGACAGGCACCCCGAGGTCACCATCGGCAGCGACCTGGCTACGGCCTCAGCCATCGAAGCCATGGGCGGCCGTCACCACGCCTGTACGGTGGACATGATCCAGGTGGACGAGCGCAATCGGCTGGTGACCACCCCGGCCTACATGCTGGGGCCCGGCATCAAGGATGTGGCCACCGGCATCGAAAAACTGGTCGCACGGATCATGACGATGATCGCAGCCTAAGATGAAAAATGGCCGGGTATCGGATCAGCCGGCCCCCGCTGGACCGAAGGATCCGTGATGGCCCCGGGACTTCACATTTTCACCAGCAACCGTATGGAAGTCCTCGTCCAGCAACTCGCCCGGGAGGTGGGGCGGCCGCGCGGCAGCACTGCCCGCGCGGTGCTGCGCCCCGAGACCATCGTGATCCAGAGCCGGGGCATGGAGCGCTGGCTTGCCCTCGAACTGGCCCGGCAGCTGGGGATCTGCGCCCACTGCGTCTTTCCGTTTCCCAACGCATTTCTGCAGGAAGTGTTTACCCGCGTGATGCCCGACGGGCCTGCGGAAAGCGTTTTCGACCGCGAGACGATGGCCTTCGGGATCCTGCAGCGCCTCCCGGAATTTTCCCGCCGGCCGGGGTGTGAACATCTCCGGCGCTACCTGGCCGAGGACCCCACCCAGCTCAAGCGCTATCAGCTGTCAGTTAAAATTGCCGACACCTTTGACCAGTACCTGGTGTTCCGACCGGATCTGATCTTCGCCTGGGAAGCCGGCCGCGAAGACCACTGGCAGGCGGCGATGTGGCGCGATCTGGTCGCCGGCCGCAAACACCGCCACCGCGCCGGGCAGCAGCGAAGCCTTCTTGAAAAAATCCGCCGCGCCGAGACCGGTGCCGACCTGCATCTGCCGGCGCGCGTGTCGGTTTTCGGCCTTTCTCACCTGCCGCCGGCCTACCTCGAGATGTTCGCGGCCCTGGGTGGTTTGATGCGGGTCAACCTTTTTCTGATGAACCCCTGCCGCGAGTTCTGGGCGGACATCCGCTCCCCCCGGGAGCAGGTGCGCATCACCCGGCGATCCGCCGGCGATCTGCCGACGGAGGCGCTTCACCTGGAAACCGGCAACCGCCTGTTGGCCGCCATGGGGTCCATGGGGCGGGATTTCTTCTCCATGATCCAGGGTTTCGAAGGCCACTGGCACGAGCATTTCCAGGCTCCCCAAGGAGAGAGCCTGCTCGCCCGGGTTCAAGGCGATATCCTCAACCTGACCGAAAACGGCCCGGCGCCCGACAGACGTCCAAGGCGTCTTCCTGACGGCAGCATCGAAATTCACGCGTGCCACAGCCCCATGCGCGAAGTTGAGGTCCTGCACGACAATCTGCTGCAACTGCTCGACACCGACCGGGATCTACGACCGGGCGACATTCTCGTCATGACGCCCGATATCGAAGCCTACGCCCCGCTGGTGCAGGCGGTTTTCGACGGGCAGAGCGATCCGGCCCTGCGAATTCCCTTCAGCATCGCCGATCGCAGCCTGCGGCGAGAGAGCCGGGTGGTCGACGGGTTCCTGGCCCTGTTGGATTTGCCTCAGAGCCGTTTTGAAATCAACCGGGTTCTGGGGCTGTTGGCAATCGATCCCATCCGCCGGCGTTTTGGGCTTGACGAGGCCGATCTGACGGTGATCAGCCGCTGGGGACGCGATACGGCTATCCGCTGGGGGCGCGACGCCGACGACCGCACCCGCCACGGTCTGCCCGAGACGGCCGCCAACTCCTGGGAAGCCGGGCTGCAGAGGCTTCTGTTGGGCTACGCCCTGCCGGGCTGCGGCCGACGGCTGTTCCAGGGGATTCTGCCCTATGACCCGGTTGAAGGCAGCGTGGCCGGGGTCCTGGGTAAATTCGTCACCTTCGCACACACCCTCTTTGATAGCATCCGGCGGCTGGAAAAGCCCCGCAACCTGAGGGTCTGGGCTGCGGACCTGGGGGAAATCTTCGAAGCTTTTTTCACGGTGGATGACGCGCTTGCAGGGGAAGCCCAGCAGCTGCGGCTCGCGCTTGCCGCACTTGCCCGGCATGCAACCGAAGCCGAATGCCACGACACCCTGCCCTTGGCGGTGGTCCGCGCCGCACTGCAAGATCAGGTGGACAGCACGGTATTGGGCAGCGGGTTTATCACCGGCGGTGTCACCTTCTGCGCCATGCTGCCCATGCGCAGCATTCCGCTTAAAATCATCTGCCTGCTGGGAATGAACGCCGACGCCTTCCCGCGGGACAGCCGGCAGCCGGGATTCGACCTGACTGCCCGCGACCCCAGACCCGGTGACCGTTCCCGGCGCGATGACGACCGCTACCTTTTTCTGGAAGCGCTCCTGTCGGCCCGCAAAAAACTCTACCTCAGCTACCTGGGGCAGAGCCTCCAGGACAACAGCCGCATGCCGCCCTCGGTGCTGGTGGCGGAGTTGCAGGATTACCTGGCCGATACCTGCGGTATCGAGAGGGACGCGCTGGTGACCCGCCACCGCCTGCAGCCCTTTTCAGCAGACTATTTTCGGCCGCAATCCGGCCTGTTCAGCTATTCCCGGGAAGACTTCGAAGCCGTGCAGATGCAGGCCCGGGGCGCTCCGCCGACGCCCTTTGTGAATGCGGTGCTGCCGCCGGCCGTTTTCGAAGGCGGCCTGCTGC
This sequence comes from Desulfobacterales bacterium, assembly GCA_049284575.1. Lineage (GTDB taxonomy): Bacteria > Desulfobacterota > Desulfobacteria > Desulfobacterales > JAABRJ01 > JAABRJ01. The sequence continues at coordinate 11,665 of JBAPYE010000260.1, read as the reverse complement.
CGATCGGCGATCTCTGCGCTTTCTGGTCCCACCCCGCGCGGTTTCTGCTGCAGCGGCGCTTGGGGGTTTTTCTCGATCCCGACCCGGAGCTGCCCGAGGAACGCGAACCTTTTGCGCTCAACGCTCTGGAAAAATATTTGATCGTTCAGGATCTGATTCAGGACCGTCTGGCCGAAGGGCAGCCCGGAGACCTGCTGACGGTGATAGCGGCTGCCGGCCGGCTGCCCCACGGCAACGTTGGCCGGGTAGCGTTCAACGAATTGCAGGGGGAGGCGGAGGCGTTTTTCGATCGCCTCCAGGGGGTCGGCAGCGGTGCTCCAGCGTCCCCGGTGGCCGTCGATTTGGCTCTGGCGGGCCTGCACCTGCACGGTCAAATCAACGACATGACCGACCGCGGTCAGGTCCGTCTGCGGTTCGGGCGCATCAGGGCGCGCGATCTCATGGTCTCATGGGTGCAGCACCTGATGCTCTGCCACCCGATGGTGGCCTGCGAAAGCCGGCAGGGGCTGCTGGTGGGCCGGGACAGCGCCCTGGCGTTTGCGGTACCCTCGGCTGGCGAGCGTCTTCTGGAAGACTTGCTGCAACTGTTTTTGCAAGGGGCTTCAGCGCCGCTCGCCTTTTTTCCGGATACGGCCCTGGCCTACGCCCAGGCACGCCTGGTTCGGGGCAAAAGCCACGGGGCCGCCTATGCGGCAGCGCTCAGTGCATGGTGCGGCAACGATTTTTCACCCGGCGAGTCGGCCGACCCCTATCTGGCAAGGGTTTATGGAGATGTGGCGCCGCTGGACGGCGATTTTTGCAAACTCGCGGAAACCGTTCTGGGCCCCGTGCTGGCGCACACCAAGACGCTGGCGCTTTAAACGGCCGGTGCTGAAAGGGATAAACAACTGAAAAAATGACGCGCGCCTCAGCGGCGTTTATTGCGGAAACCGGCCGTCACCCAGACGATGCCCCAGAAAACGGCCACCGGCAGCAGGCCTGCCAGGAGAAAGCCGCGCGGCCCATTCTGCCAGGGCTCCAGGTAAACGGCGGCGCCAAGCGGCCACAGCAAGGAGGCGCTCACGGCCAGGCGCATGCCGCCGGAAAGGCGGTTCAAGGGGTTGGAAAACAGGCGGCGCACCGGCACCGGCGGGCGGCTGTGGCGGCCGAGGCGCGGCAACAGCAAAATCGCCCCGAGGATCCCGACCAGAACCAGAATTTCCTGAATTCCTGAAAACATCATGGCCCCCTGACGCTCGCATGTGGGGAAAGCGGCGTAACCAATTCCGGTAGCGTGTGCAGATTTAGCCCCTTTCCAGGGCACACCTCCTAACACACCCGCCAAGAATGCGCAAATTCAGCACCAAGGCTGACGGCAGGCGCTTGGGCGCCTTTTTTGTGGAGATCGTATGCAAGCCTTTGACCTGCTCCGGGCCCCGCTTTCCGGGATCAACCTGATCGAAGCCGGCGCCGGAACGGGGAAAACATACACCATCGCCGCCCTTTTTCTGCGGCTGATTCTCGAACGAGGCCTTCTGCCCGAAGAAATCCTGGTGGTGACCTTCACCAAGGCCGCCACCGAGGAACTAAAAACCCGGATTCGCGCACGGCTGCTGGACGCCGAGGCCGGGTTTGCCCGCGGCGACTGCCCGGACGGCCTGATCTGCGACCTGGTCGCGCGCACGGCCGATCCCGCCCAGGCCCTTGGTCGGTTGCGCGAAGCCCTGCTGGGCTTCGACCGCGCCGCCATTTTTACCATTCACGGTTTTTGCCAGCGAATCCTGCTGGAAAATGCTTTTGAAACCGGCAGCCTCTTTCAAACCGAGCTCAGGACCGACCCGCGGCCGTTGCTCCAGGAGGTCGCCGATGATTTCTGGCGGCGCCAGGTTTACGGGGCGGCGCCGGAATTTATCGCTTATCTTCGCCGGCAGGCCGGCGGTCCCGCGTATTTTCTGTGGCTGCTCGACCAGCTCAAGACCCCGGAAATCCGGATCGTGCCCGAGGCGCCGGCCGCCGCGCTGGAGAGTCTTGCACCGCATCGCCGGGCAATGGCCGGTCTCCGGCAGGAGTGGCCCCGCGAAAGAGAGACCATTGCGCGCCTCCTGCGCGACCCGACCCTCAACAGTACGGTTTACGGGAGCCTGCAACCCCTTGCGGCAGAGCGCGCCACCAGCCGCCGTGATCTTCAGGTCGATGCGCTCTGCCGGGAAATGGACATCTTTGCCGCCCCGCGGGGGACGGGCTTTCCCCTTTTTAAAAAATTTGCACTCTTCACGGCGTCCAAGCTGCGCGCGGCCGCCCGCAAGAACCAGGCCGCGCCCGAGCACCCCTTCTTTGCGCTGTGCGAGGAGGTCCAACTGCGGGCGACGGTCCTTGAAGAGGAAATGGCGCGACAGTTTTTGTTCTTGCGCCGGGAGGTCTTTCGCTTTTCCGAAGACGAGCTGAGGCGGCGCAAGCAGGTGCACAACATCCAGTTTTTCGACGACCTGCTGGTCACCGTCGCAGACGCCCTGAAGGGGCCTGCGGAAGGCCGCATTCTCGGGGATGCGGTGCGCGCCAGGTTTCAGGCTGCGCTGGTGGATGAGTTTCAGGACACCGACGCCGTCCAGTATGACATATTTTCGCGCCTGTTTGCCGGCGGCGACCGGACCCTCTTTTTGATCGGCGACCCCAAACAGGCCATCTACAGCTTTCGCGGCGCCGACGTGTTTTCCTACATGGCGGCCGCCCGCCGGTGCCACGCCCGCTATACCCTGACTCGCAACTGGCGATCTTCGGCCGCCCTGATCAGGGCCGTCAACACCCTCTTTGAAAACGTGAAGGCGCCCTTCGTGTTCGCGGAGATCGCCTTTGAAGCCGGCCGGCCGGGGATCGCGCCCCCCGAGGATACGGCGCCGCCCGAAGCGCCCATGATTCTCTGGTGGCTGGATTCGGCCGAAGAAAAACCGCTTGGCAAGGAGGCTGCGGTGGCGCGAATCACGGCGGCGGTCGCGGGGGAAATTTTACACATGACCCGCCCCGGCCCCGATCGGACCGAACCGGGCGACATCGCCGTGCTGGTGCGCACCAACCGGCAGGCCAGGCAGATTCAGCGGCAGCTGGCCGCGCTCGAGCTGCCGGCGGTTCTCATCGGCGAGGGCAATATCTTTGACGCCCCGGAAGCCGCCGAGATTCAGCGGGTGCTGGCGGCGATCCTCGAACCGGCGGCCGAGCGGCGGCTGCGGGCCGCTTTGGCAACCGACATGCTGGGCGCTAAGGCCACGGAACTGGATACCGGCGCCCCCCACAGCGCCTGGTGGGCAGATCGCCTGGCGGCCTTCTGCGACTACCTGGAGATCTGGCAGCGCAGCGGGTTTTACCGCATGTTCCGGCTGCTGCTGGGCCGCGAACGGGTCAAGGGTCGGCTGCTGGCGTATCCGGACGGCGAACGGCGCCTGACCAACCTGCTGCAGCTGGGGGAGATCCTCCACCGTGCGGCGCTCGAAAACGCCCTGCCGCCTGCGGGAGTGCTGAAATGGCTGTCCCAGCAGCGCGACCCCGCCACCCAACGGCTGGAGGAACATCAGCTGCGGCTGGAAAGCGATGAACAGGCGGTGCGGATCATCACCATGCACAAGAGCAAGGGGCTTGAATTCCCGGTGGTCTTCTGTCCCTTTACATGGGAGGGTTCGCTGTCTCGGGAGACGGTGCTGCGCTTCCACGACCCGGATGCCGACGGGCGCTTGACCCTGGATCTCGGCGACGGCCAGTTCGAGGCGCACCGGATCCGGGCCCAGACCGAGCAGCTGGCCGAAAACCTCCGACTGCTCTACGTGGCCGTGACCCGCGCCAAGCAGCGCTGTTTTCTTGCCTGGGGCCGGATCAACACCGCCGAGACCTCGGCCCCGGCCTACCTGCTGCATGGCGAACCGTCCGCCGCGCCACATGACCCGGTCGGCGCGCTGCGGGATCTCTTCAAACGCAAAAGCGGCCCCGTGCTTTTTGAGGAGCTGAAAACCCGCAGCGCCTTTTCCGGGGGTGCCATCCAGCTTCTGCCGCTGCCTGAAAGGCCGGCGGACGGGCGTTTCAAACCGGCCGAGGCGCCCCCGGCAAGCCTGGTGCTTCCGGCCTTCGGGGGGGCGGTGGCGCCGAGCTGGCGCATTACCAGCTACACGGCCCTGATTTCCGGAGCCCATTATGCCCCGGAGGGGCCCGACCACGACGCGCTGCCGGCGGCCCCCGAGGAGGTTAGCCTGACGCCCGCTCAAATGCTTCCCGGGCAGGCGGATATCGCCGATTTTCCTAAAGGTGCGCGCGCCGGCACCTTTCTGCACGACATTCTGGAGCACCTGGATTTCACCGCAGGCGACCCCGAGCATCGCGCCCGGCTGGTTGAAACCCGGCTCGCGGCCTACGGGTTTGACGCCGCCTGGCAGCCGACCCTGCTGGCCATGCTGGCGCGCGTGCTCGCCACCCCGCTGGCGGCAGGACAGGATAGCCTCCGGCTGGCGGGCATCGGGCCCGATCAGCGGGTAAATGAAATGGCGTTTTATTTTCCGTTAAACCCCTTTCAACCCGCCGACCTGCAGAACATTTTCAGCCAGGGCGGCGCCCCGGCGCTCTTTCCGGATCTTCCCCGGCGGCTGGAGGCCCTGAACTTTCGTCCGGACCGGGGATTTATGAAAGGCTACATCGATCTCGTTTTTCACCACGCCGGGTGCTATTATCTGGTGGACTGGAAGTCCAACTATCTCGGCCCCGCCATCGCGCACTACGCCCAGCCGGCCCTGCGACAGGAAATGGCGGCCTCTTTTTACGTTATCCAGTACCATCTCTACGCTCTGGCCCTTCACCAACTGCTACGCCTCAGGCTGCCGGATTACCGCTACGATACCCATTTCGGCGGCATTTTTTACCTGTTCCTGCGGGGCATCGACCCGGCTTACGGCCCGGCGTACGGGATTTTCCAAGACCGCCCCACAGCGGGGCGGATCACTGCCCTGGGGCAGCTGCTGATCCCCGGATTCCTGCCGGTTTGACCCCTTCGCAGGTGAGGGCCGGCGACTTAAAGCAAAATATGAATGAAAAAGAGTTAACCATCATTTATAAAAACGGAATCATATCGGATATCGATTTTCATTTTGCCCGTTTGATGACCCGCCTGGCCCCCGCCGCGGACACGGCCGTCGGGGTGGCGGCCGCACTGGTCAGCCGCGCCACCGGCGAGGGGGCGGTTTGTCTCGACCTGCAAGCCATGGGCGGACGTTCGCTGCCGATGGGCGACGCGGGTGAAAGGCCGGTGGTGTGCCCGGCGCCTGCCGTCTGGCGCCGGATGCTCATGGGCAGTGGGGTTGTCGGCGGTCCGGGGGAATTTCGGCCGCTGGTGTTGGACGCGGACAACCGGCTTTATCTCTACCGCTACTGGGAATACGAACAGACCCTGGCGGCGGCCCTCGCCGCCAAGGCATCCGCCGTTATCGCCAACATCGATCCGGCGCGGATGCAGGCAAGCCTCCAGCGGCTTTTCCCGAACCCGCTGGAAACGCCGCTGGACTGGCAGCGGGTGGCAGCCGCGGTGGCCGCACTGAAGACGCTGTGCATCATTTCCGGGGGCCCCGGAAGCGGGAAAACCACTACCGTCGCGCGTCTGCTGGCCCTGCTACTGGAGCAGGAGCCTACGCCGAGCCTCCGCATCCAGTTGGCCGCTCCCACCGGCAAGGCGGCCGCCCGGATCAGCGCATCCATTCGCGCCGCCCGCCGGGAGCTGGACTGCGAAGCCATCGTCAAAGACGCCATTCCGGTGCAGGCCACCACCCTCCACCGGCTGCTGGGTACGATTCCCGGCTCACCCTATTTCCGGCACAACGCCCAAAACCTGCTGGCCGTCGACGTGGTGGTGGTGGACGAAGCCTCCATGGTGGACTTGGCCCTGATGGCCAAGCTGGTGCAGGCGATGCCGCCGGCTGCGCGCCTGGTTCTGGTTGGCGACAAGGATCAGCTGGCGTCGGTGGAAGCCGGTGCGGTCTTGGGGGATATCTGCGGTGGGGAGACCCGCCACCGCTTTTCACGGGAATTTTGCCTGATACTTTCAGCCGCAACCGGTGAAAACCTGCACCGGTGGTGCGACCCGGCCCAACAGCGCTCCGGTCTGAGCGACTGCATCGTGGCCCTTCGCCACAACTACCGCTTTTCCGCAAGCAGCGGAATCGGGCGCTTGAGCCGCGCGGTGAACGCGGGCGACCCGGCGAGCGCCGCCGCCATTTTACGGTCGCCGCCGGATGCCAGCGTTTTCTGGCAGCCGATGCCCGCGCCCGGGGAGTTTGAGAAGCGGCTTGCCGACCTCTTCCTCCAGGGCTACCGGGAATATCTGACCGCCGAAGACCCCCCAAAAGCCTTGCAAGCCCTCGGCCGCTTTACCGTCCTGACCCCCTTCAACCGGGGGCCGCAGGGGGTTGCCGCGCTGAACCGACTGGCCGAGTCCAGCCTGGCGCGCTGCGGCCTGATCGACCCGAGCACTCGCTGGTATGCCAGGCGCCCACTGCTGATCACGCGCAACGACCACGAGATGGGGCTTTTCAACGGCGACCTGGGAGTTGTTCTGCCCGCCGGGGGGCACACGGGCCGGCAGGAGGCCTGGTTTTCAGGGCCGGACGGGGCCGTCCGGCGGTTGCCGCCCCAGCGCCTGCCGCCCCATGAAACGGTCTTTGCCATGACGGTCCACAAAAGTCAGGGATCGGAGTTTGGTTCGGTTCTGGTGATTCTGCCGGAAAACGATTCGCCTCTCCTGACCCGGGAGCTGCTCTACACCGCGGTGACCCGGGCCCGAGAAAAAGTATTGATCTGGGGCCCCGAAGGTGGTTTAACCGCTGCCGTGTCAAAAAAAATTGAACGGGCTTCAGGGCTTCAGGCCGCCCTGTGGCCGAAATCCCCAAAAATTGAAACCGTTTGCGAAAGTTCTCACGAAAGCCCGCTTCCCGCAAGCAAGGAGACTTTTCCCCGATGAGCCAACCCATTAAAACCATCATAAAAGGAACCGGACGCTATGTCCCGCCCCGGGTGGTCACCAACACGGACCTCACCCGCTGGATGGACACTTCGGACGAATGGATCCGGCAGCGCACCGGTATCGAACAACGCCACTGGATCCCGGAAGAGGGTGGGGTCGGGGCATCCGACCTGGGTCTGGAGGCCGCCAAGATTGCCCTTGGGCGAGCCGGTTGGCGCCCCACGGATATCGATCTGATCATTTTCGGCACCCTCAGTCCGGATATTTTCTTCCCCGGCCCCGGGTGCCTGCTGCAGCAAAAACTGGGGCTCTCCGAGACCCCGGCCCTGGATATCCGCCAACAATGCACCGCCTTTCTTTACGGGCTCGCCATGGCCGATGCTTTTATCCGCAGCGGCCTGTACCGGCGGATTCTTTTTGTCGGCGGCGAGGTTCACAGCACTTGTCTGGACATTTCCACCCGGGGTCGTGACATCGCCGTTCTTTTTGGCGACGCGGCCGGAGCGGTCTGCCTGGAGGCCGTTGCAACCGATGCGCCCGTAGGCGTATTGGCCTCGGCTCTGCACGCTCAGGGGGAATTTGCCGACATCCTGATGATGGAAGCGCCCACTTTCCGCGAAAAACCGGGCATCTCCGAGGAAATGATCCGCGAGGGTCGCCACTTTCCCAAAATGGAAGGCCGATCCGTTTTCAAGCACGCGGTCCGGCGGCTTCCCGAAGTGGCCCGAGAAGTGCTGGACAAGGCCAACCTGACCGTCGCCGATATCGATATGGTCATCCCGCACCAGGCCAACATGCGCATCAACCAGGCCTTCATGAAGGCATTGGGGCTTCCGCAGGAAAAACTGTTCAGCAACATCAACCGCTACGGCAACACCACCGCCGCCAGTATTCCGATGGCCTGCGATGACGCCCTCGAACAAAAAAAGATCGGGCCGGGCAGCACCGTTCTTTTCATCGGCTTGGGGGCAGGCCTGACCTGGGGGGCCGTGATGTACCGATTTCCCGGCTGAGGATGAAGCGCGCAACGGTTTGCAGAGCACCGGCAAAAAACGGGATGCCATTATCGGGCCGGCATCCCGTTTTTTGTTCTGGCCGCTCGCGCCGCACAGGCGCCCCGGGCGGAGGCACCCCGCGGTTGGCGGGCTTCTGTGCGAATCGATTTTAGTGGCAAGGCAAGAGGGGAGCCTCAGTGAGGCGGCAGGGGAGATTTTGAATCCGGGTTAAAACCGCCGCTGAGCTCACGTGCCATGCGGGCGGCCAGGCGTTCGACAAGCTCTCGCTCGGTATCCGCCGCCGACGGCAGCCCTTCGAGCGGCAGCCGGCTGTCGCCGCCGTATTTTTGCGTGCTGGAAACCGTCGCGGCCCTTTCAAACGACATCGCAGCATGCTTCAGGTGATCCAGCCGGAAATCTGCGGAGAGGGTCGCCTGCCGGACGATAAAAGGAACTTCATGCAGCCGCGTGCGCATGATCTCGACGGCAACCCAATTGCCGTCAACGTCGCGGATTTCTCTGAACTGCCCGGTGCCCTCGCGCACTTCCACCCGATCGGTGCCGGCGCTGTCCGCCAGAGCGGCGGTTGTCCGGGCGCTCACGACCGCATCGGCTGCCGGTCGCCAGGTTTGCCGCTGGGCGTGCCCGCCTTCGGGACCCCCAAGACTTTCGGCGGTCACCGAATGGCGAGTTTCCAGACAGATGGCTGCCAGGTTCCTGTGCAGCACCAAACGATCGAAAAGGGCGCGCTGCAAGTGCTGGCCATGGGTGCCTGTAAAGGGGGCCAGAACCAGGCGCTCAACCCCGCGGAAATCGTCGCCATGCGGGGCCTGATACGCGGCCGGCCTCGCGGCGCAGCCCCAGAGAACACCAGCGGCCAGAAGGCACACCACCCATAGCGGGGGCATCGGCCGCCAACCGGGATGCCGCCTCCAGCAGGTGAAATGGTGCCGGATGGGGATCAATTCCACGCGGGCATCAGGGCCATCGGTTTTTTCGATCGCCCCGGGCGGTGAATCACCTCGAAATCCCAGATTAACGGGACGTGGTCGGAAAACGTAACCTGCGGCAGCTGAAAATCACGGGTGCGGATCTCGGGGCTGTAAAGGATAAAATCCAGCTGCCGTCGGGGGGACCGGCTCGGATGCGACGGCATGCCGGCGTCATTGGCGCTCTTCAACCCGGTTGCGGCGATAAACTCCACCAGCTCGCGCTCGCCATGCAGCAGGTTGAAGTCGCCGGCCACGACAAAGGGCTTGCGCTCATTTTGAATGACCCCATACAGATCGCGCAGCTGCTGCTGTCGATGGCGGAATTTCAACGAGAGATGCACCAGAAAAAGCTTGATCGCTTTCAGCTCAAGTTCGATGACCAGCCGCTTGATGCCCTCGTTGAAATAGTGATAGCGAATGGACTTGATTTCCTGGTTGGTCAAAAAGGCGTTGCCCTGCTTGTTGAGAACCGGGATTTTCTGAATGAGGGAGTTCTGGGCGTATTTTGACCGGTAGACCCAGTAGTGTTGCATGTCGCGGGCAATGGTGGCGGCCTGGTTGGATTTTTCGGATCGAAAAGACCCGCTGTCGACTTCGATCAGACCGGCGATGTCCGGGGCCGCTTCCCGGATGAAGGCGGCGATCTGTTCCAGGTTGCGGCCGGTTTTTTTAAGATAGCCGGCGTAGGGCACCGGCAGGTGAATCTTGCGACCGATCCCGGCCCCGTAACGGATGTTGTAGAGCAGCATTCTCATTTTGCGCTGGGCGTCCTTTCGATGGCGGTTGCCGTAAATATCGATTTCGAAAAAGTGATGTAAACCATAATAGAGCCGCTGGTGGGTAAGTCAATGCTGCCGCTTAGCGCAGCTGGAAACGGGGCACTTCGATGTGGGTGCCACGGCAGCGCGGGCATTTGCCGGGTCGGGTGAAGCGTTTGCGGTCGCGAAATACAAAGCCGCAGTCGAGACAGGCAAAGGGCAGGATCGTGAGCTTTTTGCGGCGCGCGCCAGCCGTGCGTTCGATGTGCGTCAAATGATCGCAGACCTCCTTTTCACGGATGCCCAGCCTTCGGGAAAGCTCCCGGGCGCACACGGGCTCGCCGCAGAGAAGATCGATCATGGCGTGACGAATGGTTTGCATCGCTCAAAACCTTTGTAGTATAGCACAGGATCTGGTCTACCCCCAACTGCTGAGGCGTTGCATGGCATCATCGGCTTTTGATCCCATCGGGATCCTGATAGATAAAGGGGTTCGCATCCCCAACCCGGCCAGTGTCGAAATCGGTCCGGAGGTCGACCTTGCGCGCATCGCCGCGGAAGGCGTGGTGCTTCACACCGGCACCAAGATTTTCGGCCGCCGCACCCTGATCCTGCAGGGGGCCCGCATCGGTTACGAAAGCCCCGTCACCATTGAAAACTGTCACATCGGCCCCTCGGTTGAGCTCAGCGGCGGTTTTTTCCGGGGGGCGGTTTTTCTGGAAAAAGCCGCCATGGGGCTGGGGGCCCACGTCCGCGAAGGCACGATCCTGGAGGAGGGCGCCAGCGGCGCCCACACGGTGGGGCTCAAACAGACGATCCTGTTTCCGTTCGTGACCTTGGGCAGCCTCATCAATTTCTGCGACTGTTTGATGTCGGGCGGGACCAGCCCCAAAGACCACAGCGAGGTGGGCAGCTCCTACATCCACTTCAACTATACTCCCAACCAGGATAAGGCAACCCCGTCGCTTCTGGGAGACGTTCCCGCGGGGGTGATGCTCAACCAGCGGCCGATTTTTCTGGGAGGGCAGGGCGGCCTGGTGGGCCCCTGCCGGTTGGCCTTTGGCACCATTGTCGCGGCCGGATGTGTCTACCGCAAGGATGTCCTTCAACCCGGACGGCTGGTATTCGAGGGGGGAATAAAAGGTGGCAGCATCCCTTTTACGCCGGGGCTTTACCGCGGGGTTCGCAGGATTGTCGCCCACAACCTCACCTACCTGGCCAACCTGGCCGCTCTGAAGCAGTGGTATACCCATGTCCGCGCCCAGTTTGTCTCACCGGATTTTCCGGAGGCGCTTTTGGAGGGTCTGCTGGCGGCAGTCGACGCCGCCATTGACGAGCGGTTGCGTCAATTTGAGCGCTTTTGCGCCAAACTGCCCGAATCGGCCCGCCGCTGTCGTGAAACCGCCCGGCAGGGCGCCTCGGAGGCGCTGTTGAAAGAGAAGGCCGAATTGGTGGCCGGCTGGCCGGCGGTGAAAGCCATCGTGATGCAGCACAAAGACGGCACCGGCCCGGACAATCTGCGCGAAGCCTTTCTCGAGCAAATCCAGAAATCGCACCGCAGCGCCGGCAAAAACTATCTGACGGCCATCCAGGGGCTTGAACCAGCAGCTGCGGCGGCCGGCACCCGCTGGCTGCAGGCCGTCGTCGACCGCTTCAGTGCGGCTGCCCTGAAACCACTGCCATCATTCAAAAGGATCCTTTGAATGGGCATTTTATTCGGCACCGACGGCATTCGCGGGGTGGCCAACACCTACCCGATGACCGCAGAAACGGCGCTAAACGTGGGGCGGGCGCTTGCAATTCTGTTCGCCCGCCCGGACGGCGCACCATTTATAATCGGCCGCGACACACGCATCTCAGGGCAGATGCTGGCCCACGCGCTGGCGGCCGGCATCTCTTCCATGGGGGGCAACGCCGCCCTGGCGGGGGTGCTGCCCACACCGGGGGTGGCCCACC
>JBAPYE010000259.1:0-12817 GCA_049284575.1 Desulfobacterales bacterium | reverse complement strand
CCGGGTTCCGCCCGCGAGGTTCACCTCATGGGCCAGCGCGAGGATCCGACCAATTACCTGTTGATGGACGCCATGGCCTGCAACTCATCCGGGGTCATCGGTTCGGCCATCTGCGCCGGCATCCTGTGGAGTTTCATGTTGGTCTGAAAACTGAAGGGGCGATGCGCTTCGGCATTCTCAAGAAGTTCCTGGCCGCCTTTCTGGCCATGTCCCTGCTCCCGTTGCTGGTGCTGGGTTTTTACGCCCGCGAAAAACTCGATCAACTCGGTAAAAGTGCGGTCGCCAGCAGCACCCAGGCCCTGGTGAAAACGGCCTCCTCGCTCCTGGAAGCCCGGGCGCGGGGAATTGCCCACCAGGTGCAGGCGCTGCTGGAAGGCTGCTGCGCCGATCTGGGATCGCTGTCCCTGCTGCCCTTCGATGCGGATCTCTACCAGCAGTTCTGCGCGCATCATCGCCGCCAGATCTGGCAGCGCAGCGGCACCCGTTAAAGCCCTTCCGAGCTGCGGACCCTCCTGCCGCTTTACCGCCAGATCACCTTTGCCGACAGCAACGGAATCGAGCGCATTCGGATCGAACAAAACCGCCGGGCACCCACCGAATGGGATGTCGCGCGCCCGTTCAGGGGCCCCTTTGGCGAGGAGGACTACTTTCGCCGGGCCCGCAAGCTGCCGCCCGGCCAGCTTTTACGTTTCCCATCTTTTAGGGCGCCATGTGAAGATGGCAGAGCAGCTCCAGGGCGCCTCGAAAGTCGAGGATGCCTATGGCGGCCGGGAATTCGAAGGCATCATCCGCTTTGCCATGCCGGTGCATCGCGACGGCCGCTTCCAGGGGGTCGTCTCCCTGGCCCTCGACCACCGCCACCTGATGGCGCTCACCCAGCACGTGCTGCCGATCGGCACTTCCGAGGTAATTTTCCCGAGCTATACCAGCGGCAACTATGCCTTTCTGTTCGACGACGAGGGCTGGATCATCACCCACCCCAAGTTCTGGGACATCCGCGGCCACGACCCGGCCAGCGGGCAGCTGGTGGACCCGCTCTCGGCGGTTTACAACGCCGATGCCATGAAGGCCGGGCAGATTCCCTTCAACCTTTTGCATGTCCCGTTTATTCACCGCAACTACCAGCACATCGCCCGGGAGGTGATGGCCGGGCTGGTCGTGTCGCTGATCGCGGTGGCGCTCGCCCGCAGCTTTACCCGCCCGATCCTGATGCTGGCCGAAAAGGTCGCGGGCATCAGCCGCGGCCACTTCAACATTTCGGTTGACATCCACAGTGGCGACGAGCTCGAGCTGCTGGGGCGCAACTTTCAGGACATGAGCCACGCGCTCCAGGACCATCAGCAACACTTGCTGCGGTCGCTGGAGGAGCTGGAGGCCTCCAAACGGGCCATCGAAACCTCCAACCGCCGCCTTCTCAAGCAGGTCGGCCTTCTTAAAAACATTCAGCACGTCGGCCACATGCTCAGTTTGAATTTCGTTCAGGAGCAAGTCTACAGCATCATCCTCGAGACCTGCGTCGCGGGCATCGGCTTCGAGCGCGCCCTGATTTACCTCTACAACCCGCGCAGCCGCCTTCTGGAGTGTGTCAAGACCTTCGGGTTTACCCCCGAGGATCAAGCCCGGGCCCTCAAGGCGGCCTACGAGATCGGCAAACACGCCTGCGCACCGACCCAGGTTTTCACTTCCGGGAAACCGTTGGTCGTCCAGGACGCCGGGTCCGGCCCCGACACAACCCCGCTGGACCGCAAAATCGCCTCCGTCAGCCAGGTCCACGCCTACGCCTTCAGCCCGATCCAAATCGGTGAACGCACCATCGGCGTCCTGGGTGCCGACAATGCCCGCAGCCGACGGCCCATCAGCGAAGAGGAGGTGGAGTCGCTCAAGATCATCGCCAACGAGGCGGCCATGGCGATCGAGCGGGCGCGCCTGATGGACCAGGCCGTGAAGGAGCGGGACTTCATCGAAAGTATTTTCACCAACATGATGAGCGGTCTGGTGATCGTCGACCACAACGGGATTCTGACCGCCATCAACCACTATGCCGAACGGGTGCTGAAGGTGGCGGCGGCCGAGAGCATCGGGCAGCCCAGTGAGAGGGTTTTGGCAGCCTACCGACCGCTGCTGGCGGTCCTCACTGAAACGCTCCAGACCCAGGCCCCCGCCAGCCGGGATTTGGCGTTGGCCCTGCCCGACGGCGGGCGGATTACCATCACCACCACCGCTTGCGAGACCCTCGGCATTTTCGGCGGCCGAGGCGCCGTGGAGATCCGGCTATGCGACAACGGGCAGAGGAACGTGTTTCAAAATCTACTTTCCGGTTTCAAAAGGCGGGGCCCAGCGCCCCGCCTGACCGGTCTGCCGCCCCTGACGAGCGGCGGCCGCAGCCGCTGGACCCACGCTAAAGGCTGAATATGGAAAACATCCTGGTCGTCGACGACGAGGCCATCATCCGCGAAAACCTCGAACGGATCCTGACCGAGGAGAGAACTACCACGTCACCGCCGTCGCCACCGGCAAGGCGGCCCTCGGGGTGTTGGATAAGACCGAGGTGGACATGAACCTGCCGGACATCCCCGGGCTGGAGGTGCTCGAAAAAAGCAAGGAGCTGGACCCGGAACTGCTGGTGATCACCGGCTATGCCTCGGTCGAGTCCGCCGTGCGGGCGCTGAAACTGGGTGCCTACGACTACATCAAGAAACCCTTCAAGGCCGACGTGATCAAGCTCATCCTGGGGCTGGCGCTTGAGGCGCAGAAACTCAGAAAGCCGGTGGGGGTCCTCAAAAGCCGCTTGAAGCTGCCCGCCCACCTCAACATCATCGCTGAAAGCGAACTCTTCGGGTATGAAAAAGGGGCCTTCACCGATGCGCACCAGCGCAGAAAGGGGCTGTTCGAGGCGGCCGACGGCGGCACGGTCTTTCTGGACGAAATCGGGGAGATGCCGATGAAGCTCCAGGCCAAGCTGCTGGGGGTGCTGGAAAAAAAACGGTTTCGGCGCCTGGGCGGCCACCGCGACATCGAGATCGACGTGCGCATCATCGCCGCCACCAACCGGGACCCCATCGAGGCGATGCACAACAAGGAATTCCGCGAAGACCTCTACTACCGCCTGAACGTCTTTCCCATCCAGATCCCGCCCCTGCGCGAACGCCCCGAAGACGTGCTGGCCCTCGCCCACTTCTTTCTTTTCCAGTTTACCCGTCAGTTTCACAAGGGTTTCCGTGAAATCGACGAACAGGCCGCGGCCTATCTGAAACGCTACGCCTGGCCGGGCAACGTTCGGGAGCTTCGCAACGTTCTGGAACGCACCTGCATCATGTACGACGACACGACCCTCAAGGTGGCGCATCTACCCCCGGAAATCGTTTCCTTTCAAGGGTTGCCGTCCTTTATCGCCATCCCGGACCAGCTTTTCGATATTGCGGCCGTGGTGGCGGAAGTTACCCGCGAGCTGATTCAGCGGGCCCTGGAAAAAACCGATGGCAACACGGCCCAGGCTTCACGGCTGCTGGGAATTCCGCGGGGAACCCTGCGCTACAAGATGAAAAAGTTTAAAATCGAAGGGTGACGAACAGCAGGGGGAAATAGCGGGGTGGGGCCGGCGGCCGGCCGGCCCCTGAAGTGCGGCCCATGCCCGGCGGACTCAGCCGCCCGAGGTTTGGGGAAACGCCGCGTTGGCGTATAGGTATTCCATTTTTTCCTTGTGCTTGAGCTCTTCGTTAGCCATCCTGAGCAACATGTCCTTGGTGCTGCCGGACGGGTGCAGGTTGGCCAGTTCGGTATAAAACCGGTTGGAGCGCAGCTCGCGGTGAGCGGCCACCAGAAACACCTCCGCACTGTCGAGGTCCTCCTTGAGCTCGGGCTCCTCCTGGTATTCGGCAATCTTGTAGAAAACCACATCACTCATCCGCAGGGCATCCGCGGCGAAGTTTCCGTCCCGGTACTGGACCAGGAAAGCCTTGTGCTTCTTTTCCTCGTTGGCCACGAAGGCGATGGTGTCACGGGTGGCTTCGTCCCGGAGCTTCGCATGAATCCCCATGTAAAAGTCGTAGGCCTCTTCTTCCCGCCTGATGGCCGTTGCGATCAGGCCTGCGAGTCTCTCGTCTTGCATAACGTTCACCTCCTGGATTAGCGCCTCCGGCAACTGGGCTTCGGCAAAGGCCGGTCTGCGAGGCGATGGGTATCATCCACCGGTAGATCCGATGCTATTTTGTTGCAAGGGTTGCGGCCGCCTTGGCGGCCACCTGGCGGTTGAATTTTTCGGCGTCAATCACGAACCGCTGGTGAACCCCTTCGGAAATGGCGTCCACCCCGTCGTCAGCCTGCAGGTGGAAGGTCAGCCGGCGGCCTTCGACTTTCTCCAGCCGCCCCTTGACCGTGATGGTGAAGCCCGGCGGGGTGGCTGCGGTGTGGCTCACGTCGACGTGCACCCCCACGGTCTGCTCGCGGGGCCAGTCGATGTGGGGGTTGATCGCCTGGATGCAGGCAAACTCGAAGAGCCCCACCATAAACCCCGTGGCAAACACCTTGGGCATGACCCGACCTTCCGGAATTTCAGGATAAAGGTAGGGGACCGTCTTGTTTTCGGGCACCTTGAATCGGTACTCGAAGCTCAGCCCCGGTTTCAGTGAATCTTTCATCACGATCCTCCCTGGCACTTGCTCTGGCCGTTGGCATCTGCTGACCGCGAAAGAGAAGCCGCAGCGCCGTTGGCGCACCCGATCGACTGGCTGCAGTATTTCCAACTCTTCCACGCTTGTCAATCCCATTCTGCGCAGGCCGGCCCACGACCACCGAGACTTCCGATTGCGCAGGACGTGGCAGGCGCAAGCGTTTATTTTTCATCATTTCGACCTGTCATAAAAATACAGGTTTGTAAAAAAATCAGTTGTAAAAAACTTTTTTGTATTTTTTTTCTTGCAGAGGAAAATCCGAAAACTTTTATATTATATTGTTTTAACAATTGGTTATATCCCCGCCAGGGCCATGGCACACCCTTTGCTGACTGTAGCGCAACAGCAAGTCAACCCCCGAGGTTAGGTCACCCATCACAGGAGGCACCCCATGAAAAAGATAGAGGCGGTCATCAAGCCGTTTAAACTGGACGAGGTCAAGGACGCGCTCACCAAGCTAGGTGTCACGGGCATGATGATCAGCGAGATCAAAGGCTTCGGCCGTCAGCGGGGCCACAAGGAAATTTATCGCGGCGCTGAGTACCAGGTGGATTTCGTCCCCAAAATCAGAATCGGGGTGGTGGCCGATGATGCCATGACCGACCAAATCATCGCCGGTATAAAAGACGCGGCCTTCACCGGCAAGATCGGCGACGGCAAGATTTTTGTCACCCCCGTGGAGCAGGCCATTCGCATCCGGACCGGAGAGTCCGGAAATGAAGCGTTATAGAATTCTTTTATTGTCCCCCATTTTACATGTCGAGAGGAGAACCAAAAATGAAGAGACGCCTGATGCTGTTCATCCCGATTTTGTTGACCGTGCTGAGCGCCACCGGACTGTGGGCCGAAGACGGCCCCCCGACGCCGGAATCCAACAAGAACGCCATCGAACTGGTCCAGAGCCACGCCGACTACGTCTGGACCATGATAGCCGCCGCCCTCGTTTTTTTCATGCAGGCCGGCTTTGCCATGGTGGAAGTCGGTTTCACGCGCGCCAAGAACGCCATCAACATCCTGATGAAAAACCTGATGGACTTCTCCATCGGCTCGCTGGCCTTCTGGGCCGTCGGCTTCGGCCTGATGTTCGGGGTTTCCAAATCCGGCTGGCTGGGGACTTCGGGTTTTTTCTTAAGTGACTTCACCCCGGAGGGCGACCCCTGGGTGCTGGCCTTCTGGATGTTCCAGGTGGTTTTCGCCGCCACCGCCGCCACCATCGTCTCGGGAGCCATGGCCGAACGCACCAAGTTCACCGGCTACCTGTGCTACAGCGTGGTGCTGTGTGCCCTGATTTACCCGGTTTTCGGCGGCTGGGCCTGGGGCGGGCTGTTTAACGGCGGCGGCTGGTTGGAAGGCTTAGGCTTCATCGACTTCGCCGGCTCCACGGTGGTCCACTCGGTGGGCGGCTGGGCGGCCCTGGCCGGGGCCATCGTCCTCGGCCCGCGGCTGGGCAAATACGCCAAGGACGGCAGTATCCGACCGATTCCGGGCCACAACATGCCGCTGGCGGCCCTGGGCGTCTTCATCCTGTGGCTAGGGTGGTTCGGCTTCAACCCGGGCTCCACCACCGCCGCCAGCAAAGACATCGCCATGATTTTCGTCAACACCAACCTCGCCGCCGCCACCGGTGCGGTCTGCGCCATGATCATCTCCTGGCTCAAGTTCGGCAAACCGGAAGTCAGCATGAGCCTAAACGGCGCCCTGGCCGGTCTGGTGGCCATCACCGCCCCCTGCGCGAATGTCTCTCCGACCAGTTCAGTGGTCATCGGCGCAGTCGCCGGGGTCCTGGTGGTTTTCTCGGTGCTGTTCTTCGACCGCATCAAAATCGACGACCCGGTCGGCGCGGTCTCGGTCCACGGCGTCAACGGCGCCTGGGGCACCCTGGCCGCCGGCCTCTTCAACACAGGGGGCACCTCGGCCGCCATCATCGGCGTACAGCTGCTGGGCATCGTGGCCTGCTTTGTCTGGACGTTCGCCACCGCCTTCACCATGTTCAAGCTGATCGACAAAACCATCGGCCTACGGGTATCGCCCGAAGAGGAGCTCGAGGGCCTGGATTACAGCGAGCACGGCGGCAGCGCCTACCCCGATTTCGAGGTGATCTCGCCCCACGGCGGTATCACCACCGGCGGGTTCGGCGGCCCCGGAGCCAAACCGGCGATGAGCAAAGGCATGCTTCAGTCCCCCGAAACGGCCTGAGCATCACAAGGGCGGGCGATTGCACCGAAGCGCGATCTGTGCGCCGCGTATTTCACCTGCGATCAATTCCCCTCCTCCTGATTGAAAACAGGCGACATACGCACCTTTGCTCCTCCCTCGCAGCGGCCCGGAAACAAGGGCGTTTCCGGGCCCTGCGGGGAAACCGAAGCTGTTTCCAGCCGGGACGACGGGGCCCCGGTCTGGAAACAGCCTCCACTCCCATCGAGCAGCGACCGTTCGCATGAAAACGACCCACGACCTGCGCATCCTTCACCGCTCGCCTTTCCGCCAGCCCTTCCCCCTCTGCGCTTGACCCGGATGGGGGCCGGCCGGCCGCCAGGCCGATCTCGGCTCCGCCATCGTCATGTCGGCACATCCGCGGCCGATCTGGCCAATGGCCCAAATCGAAAAAGAGTCGAAAATGGCTTTGGAAAAAAAAATTTATCAGCTGGAGTTGAAGGTTCTCTACGAGATCAGCGGCATCATTGGCCAGATTCTGCAACTGGATCAGGCCCTTGACTCGATCCTGGAGATCCTCTCGCAGTCGCTTTCAATGGAGCGCGCCACGGTGACCTTGCGGGACATGCAGACCGGTCTGCTCAAGATCTGCGCCTCGCACAGCCTGCGGCCGGAGGAAAAGAAACGCGGAATCTACCAGCCCAGCGAAGGCGTCACCGGTTTGATCTTTCGGACCGCCCAACCCTTTTTCGTGCCGGACATCGGCAAGGAGCCTCTCTTTCTCAACAAAACCCAGTCCCGGGACGTTCGCAAAGACAGCATCGCCTTTATCGGCGTGCCGATCATCCTGCACGGCACCCCCATCGGGGTCTTCAGCGTGGACCGCCTTTTCGAGCCGGAGGTGTCCTTCGAGGAGGACATCCGCTTTCTGACTATCGTGGCAACCCTGATCGCCCAGTTCGTGCACCTCAACCGCCAGATCGAAAAGCGCGAAATGAAGCTCAAAAGCGAAAACCGGTCCCTGCGGGCGGAAATCTCGGAGAAGTACAACCATTTCTTTGCCGTGGGGGTCAGCCCGGCCATGCAGGCGCTCAACGATCTGATCCGCAAGGTCGCCCCGAGCAAGGCATCGATCTTGCTCCTGGGGGAATCGGGCACCGGCAAAACCCTGACCGCCCGCATCCTGCACGAACTGAGCCCCCGCTCCCGAGGGCCCTTCGCCAAGGTCAACTGTGCGGCCCTGCCCGACAACCTGATCGAAGCGGAGCTTTTCGGCCACGAAAAGGGGGCGTTCACCGGGGCCTCGGAGACCAAAAAAGGCCGGTTTGAAGAGGCCGACGGCGGCACGGTCTTTTTGGATGAAATCGGGGAGCTGCCCCCCAGCGTGCAGGCCAAACTGCTGTCCTTCCTGCAGGAGCGTGAATTCGAACGCCTGGGCAGCACCCGCACCCGGCGCGTGGACGTCCGGATCATCGCCGCCACCAACGCCGACTTGCCCACGGCGGCGGCCGCAGGCCGCTTTCGGCCCGACCTCTACCATCGTCTGAACGTCTTTCCGATCGCCATCCCCCCCTTGCGCCATCGCCAGGCGGACATCCCGCTGCTGGCCGACTACTTCCTTGAAAAAAGCGCCAAGGAGTATGGCAAAAACCTCCGGTTCGCCCCCGGCAGTATGACGGTGTTGGCGGCCTACCACTGGCCCGGCAACGTGCGTGAGCTGGAGAACCTCATCGAGCGGCTGGCCATCCTGTCGGAAACGCCCCTGATCGCCCCCCAGGCCCTGCCGACCTACCTCTTAAGCAAAAGCCGTGAAAGCACCCCCACAGGCGACGGTCAGCCGGCCGTTTCACGCATCGAGGCGATGGAGCGCGAAACCGTTATAGAGGCCCTGGAAAAAAACGGCTGGATTCAACAGCAGGCCGCCCGCGAAATCGGGCTCAGTCTCCGCCAGATGGGCTACCGGGTAAAGAAATTCGGGTTGGAAGCGCTGATCCTCGAGGGCCGCAGGCGCTGCAGCGGTCAGTTGCCCCGCCGGCTGTAGGCGGGCGCCCGGATACCCCCACGCGGCTGTGCGCGCGACAGCCGCGACATGTGTTGCCCCCCCTTTTTTTCTCCACCGACGCAGCGCCGCACATCGGTCCGCAGATCCTCCCGGCATTCACCCCACAAAACCCCCTGCGGCAAATTGCCGCCTGCTTTCCAGCGGCCCGGGCCCTCCCGGCGAGCGCGAACCTCAGACCCCCGATCGGCACCCGTCGTGGCCGCTAATCCATCTACATTATTGTCGATCGTACATTTACAGGATTGTAGCTGTCGACTTGCTTCCGAATCCTCTACGACCTTTTAGGTCTGCCGCTACTTTTTGTTTTTTCATGCTATCCCAGGTACTTAAAAACCCAAACGGCCCATCGCGGGCGCTGCTGGCACAGCCATTGCTCAATGGGATCTACAACACGGCGCGACACGCGCCAAATCCCGATTCAGAAAGGAAAAAGTCCCATGAGAAAAATCGCGATCTATGGCAAGGGCGGTATCGGCAAATCCACCACTACCCAGAACACGGTCGCCGGGTTGGCGGAGATGGGTCACAAGGTGATGGTGGTCGGCTGCGACCCCAAGGCGGACTCCACCCGGCTGCTGCTCCACGGTCTGGCTCAGCGGACCGTGCTGGACACCCTGCGCGACGAGGGTGAAGACGTCGAGCTGGAGGATGTCCGCAAGGAGGGCTTCGGCAAAACCCTGTGCACGGAGTCCGGCGGCCCGGAGCCCGGGGTCGGCTGCGCCGGCCGGGGGATCATCACCTCCATCAACCTGCTGGAGCAGCTGGGCGCCTATGCCGAAAGCGAAGCCCTGGACTACGTTTTCTATGACGTCCTGGGCGACGTCGTCTGCGGCGGGTTCGCGATGCCGATCCGTGAGGGCAAGGCCCAGGAGATCTACATCGTCGTATCCGGCGAGATGATGGCAATGTATGCCGCCAACAACATCTGCAAAGGCATCGTCAAGTTCGCCGAGGCCGGCGGGGTCCGCCTGGGAGGCCTGATCTGCAACAGCCGCAAGGTGGACAACGAGCGCGAAATGATCGAAGCCCTGGCCGACCGCCTGGGCACCCAGATGATTTATTTCGTGCCCCGCGACAACATGGTCCAGCGGGCCGAGATCAACCGCAAGACCGTCATCGACTTCGATCCCGATCACCCCCAGGCCGAGGAGTACCGCAGGCTGGCACGCAAGATCGCCGAGAACGAAATGAAGGTCATCCCCAAGCCGCTGGCCATCGAGGAGCTGGAAAAACTCATGATCGACTACGGCATCGCCGCCTGACCCGATCACAGGCCCACCCTTTCAAACCCAAGGAGAAGTCACCGCCATGATTATGATCCGATCCATCGTTCGCCCCGAGAAAGTCGACAACGTGCTGGCCGCCCTGATGGAGGCCGGGTTTCCGGGCGTCACCAAGATGTCCGTGGTGGGCCGCGGCAAGCAGCGCGGCATCAAGATCGGGGAGGTCACCTATGACGAAATCCCCAAGGAGATGCTGCTGACCGTGGTCCAGGACAAGGACAAGGACTTCGCCGTGCGCACGATCATCAAGGCCGCGCGCACCGGTGAAAAGGGCGCCTACGGCGACGGCAAGATTTTTCTCCTGCCGGTGGAGGCGGCCTACACCATCAGCTCCGGCATCAAGGAGACGGCCGAGGGCGGCACCGAGGAGGTGGCGATATGAAAGAAATCCTCGCTGTCGTGCGCATGAACATGATGAACCAGACCAAACGGGCCCTGGCGGAGGCCGGCATCACCTCGATGACCGCCCGCGAGGCCCTGGGCCGCGGCAAGGGGCTGGTGGACCTGCAGCTCCTCCAGGGGGCCGAGCGCGGCTATGAAGAGGCCATCTCGCAGTTGGGCCAGAGCGGCCGCCTGATCCCCAAGCGCGCGCTGCTGATCGTGGTGCCCGACAAGCTGGTGGACCATACGGCCCAAACCATCATCCGGGTCAACCGGACCGGCAAATCCGGTGACGGCATGATCTTCGTCCTGCCGGCCCTAAACGCCATCCGCGTGCGCACCGGCGAGGACGGCGACGATGTCCTCGACGACGTGTAACGCTGCCGCCCCCGCGGCTTTCAAGGAGACAGACACCATGACGGAAACAGCTCGCAAGCCCGCAATCCCCATCGAAATGCCCGATCCGGAAAAGGTCAAGGCCGAACTGCTCGCCAAATACCCGCCCAAGGTGGCCCGCAAACGGGCCCGGCAGATCGTTGTCAACCGGGTGGAGACGGGGGACGAGATTCCCGAAATCAACGCCAACGTGCGCACCGTTCCCGGGCTGATGAGCCAGCGCGGCTGCTGCTACGCGGGCTGCAAGGGCGTGGTCCTGGGCCCCACCCGCGATATCGTCAACATCACCCACGGCCCCATCGGCTGCGGCTTCTACAGCTGGCTCACCCGGCGCAACCAGACCGACCCGGATACGACCCCCGACGGCCACAACTTCATGCCCTACTGTTTTTCCACCGACATGCAGGAAAAAGAGATCATCTTCGGCGGCGAGAAAAAGCTCCGCCAGGCCATCCAGGAGGCTTACGACAACTTCAAACCCAAGGCCATCGCGGTCTTTGCCACCTGCCCGGTGGGCCTGATCGGCGACGATATTCATTCCGTCTGCCGCGAAATGAAGGCCGCTTTAGGCATCAACGTCTTCGGGTTCAGCTGCGAAGGCTACAAGGGGGTCAGCCAGTCGGCCGGCCACCACATCGCCAACAACCAGATTTTCAAGCACGTGGTGGGGTTGGACGACACCATCGGCGCGGGCGAGTTCCGCGTCAATCTCCTCGGCGAGTACAATATCGGCGGAGACGCCTTCGAAATCGAGCGGATCTTTGAAGATTGCGGGATCACCACGGTGGCCACCTTCAGCGGCAACTCGTCCATCGACGCCTTTGCCAATTCCCACACGGCGGACTTAAACCTGATCATGTGCCACCGCTCCATCAACTACGTGGCCGAGATGATGGAAAAAAAATTCGGGGTGCCCTGGATCAAAATCAACTTCATCGGCGCCGAGGCCACCGCCAAGTCGCTGCGCAAGATCGCCGCCTATTTCGACGACCCGGCGCTGACCGAGCGGGTGGAGGCCGTCATCGCCGAGGAACTGCCGGCCGTCCAGGCCGCCCGCGACGACATCCGGCCGCGCACCGAGGGTAAGCGCGCCATGCTCTTCGTGGGCGGCTCGCGCGCCCACCACTACCAGGAGCTGTTCCGGGAGCTCGGCATGCGCACCCTTTCGGCCGGCTACGAGTTCGCCCACCGCGACGACTACGAGGGCCGCAGGGTGCTGCCGAGCGTCAAGGTCGACGCCGACAGCCGTAACATCGAGGAGCTGGACGTCTGCCCGGACCCCGATCGCTACCGGCCGCGCAAGACCCCCGAGGAGTTGGCGGCGCTGGCCGCCAAGGGCGTCGCGTTCAAGGACTACGAGGGCATGATGCCCGAAATGCCCGAGGGCAGCCTGGTCATCGACGACATCAGCCAGTTCGAAACCGATCTGATGATCGAAAAATACCGGCCGGACATCTTCTGCGCCGGGATCAAGGAAAAGTACACGATCCAGAAGCACGGCATCCCCATGAAGCAGCTTCACAGCTACGACTACGGCGGGCCTTACGCCGGCTTCAAAGGGGCCGTCAACTTCTACCGCGAAATCGACCGCATGGTGAACAGCCGGGTCTGGGGCACCCTCAAAGCGCCCTGGCAGACCAACCCCGAACTGGCCGCCACCTATGCCTGGGAATAACCCCGCTCAGCACCGCAAGCAAAGGGAAGTCGTCATGTTACTGCGTCACACCACCACCGAGATCAAAGAGCGCACGGCCTTGACCGTCAATCCGGCCAAAACCTGCCAGCCGATCGGCGCCATGTACGCCGCCCTCGGCATCCACGGCTGCATGCCCCACAGCCACGGCTCCCAGGGCTGCTACGCCTACCACCGC
>JBAPYE010000258.1:0-2406 GCA_049284575.1 Desulfobacterales bacterium | reverse complement strand
CCTTCACGGTGCCAAGCCCGTTGCGGTAAAGGGCCACGAAGCGCTTCAGGCGGGTGCGGTAGGCCTCGACGCTTTCCCGCAGCTCGGGCGGCTCGCGCCAGGGCGGCAGTGACAGCAGCGCCCCCAGGCGCGCGAGGTCGTGGAGGTAGGGGAAGCTTTCCATCGCCCGGCGGTCGTCGCTGACCGCGGGGTCCGGCGCCCCCAACCCCCGCGCGGCCCGGTCCCGCAGAAAATAGGGATCGAAGCGGGCCTGGTCGGCCACCGGCAGCCAGTGGGCCTGCATCACGGCGGCCAGATCGCGGTCGAGGCCGTCCAGCACGCCGCCCACGGCGCGCATGAAGATCGCCAGCAGCCCACTGTCGCCCGCTTCGGGTCGGTAAAGGCTCGGCAGGTGGTCGCGAATCTGGGTATACTTAGCCATCGCTGGTCTCTTCCTTGGTGTCGACCGCGGTCAGGGACACCTGTTCAAAAGGCGCCAGCACGTGGGCGTCGCTCGTCGCGGCCTTTTCCCCCAGGACGCGGCTGAGCCCGCTTTCCATGGTGAAGGTGAACTGGACGCGGTAGGGGGCCAGGTCCGCCGCGCCGGGCAGCGCTGTCACGCTGCCGTCCAACACCCCCTGTAGGGCCGCGTCGGTTTCAGCGGCGGAAAGCGCCGCGCCGGCCGGGTCTCCAGCCATCTGAACGACCTTCAGGAGCTTGCCGTAGGAAAGCGTCCGCAGCGCGGTTGATGCCGGGCTGGCGGCGGCGTTGAGGCTGTTGGCCGCGGTCAGCAGCCGGCCAAGCAGGGCCTGGACGGCCGGTTTGTCGGGCGGGTTTGCGGTTTGCGGGTAGCCGATCAGCACCTGCAGGCGGGTCGGCAGGTTGGGGTCGACGATTTCCAGATCGCCCAGAACCGCAGTGCTGTCGGTCAAATCGGGCAGCTGGGGCTGCTCGGGGCCGCCGTCGACCGTGATGGCCGTGAGGGTCACATCCTGGATTTCCGGAACACTCAATATCAGCCCGATCAAACGGTTGGTGCTGCCCGCATCCTGGACCGCCAAACCGCTGAGGTAGCCCTTGATCTTGCCGCGGACGGTTTCCTGGGCGGCCCGCAGGTCCTGCGCCAGCAGGTCCCCCGAGGTGCTCAGGCGCAGCTTGAGGCCGATTTTCAGCGGTGCCGCCAGGGTGTCCTTGAGGTCCACGTAAACCCCTGCCGGGCGGGCGTCGCGGATGGCGGTCAAGATCCGCTGGCGCAGTTCCGGGGGCAGAGACTCGGCATGCGGGGTGACGATCACCTCGCCCACCTGGCGGCCGTCGACGATCGTTTCCGTGACGTCGGCCTGGATCCCCTGGCGACTGACGGCTTCCTGCAGGGCCCCCAGGGTGGCCCGCTCGCTGCCGTGCAGAAAATGTTTGGCGCGCGCGCGCAGCTCGACGTCGGTCTCGTCGCTGCCGCTCATCCCGGTGGGGGTCGGGTTGGCCACCGCCTTGACCCCGGCGATGGGTTTGGCCAGGACGCTCAGGGCCCCGGCGTCCAGCCCCTGGGGGTTGGCTTCCACGTCGCGGGCCGTGACCCGGGCGGTTTTCTGGCCGTCGAGGAGCGTGACCGCCCCCGTCGTGGCATACTCGACGTTGCCGTCGGCGGTCATGATGCGGGTCCCGGTCGGGATGAAGATGCTGCCGTGGCTGCCTTCGGCGCGGCTGAATTCCACTTCCCCGCTGAAGCGTCCGGCCTCGATGCGGGTGATGCCCAGGAGGGCCACGACCTTGTCCAGCGCCCGGCCGGTGGCGCTGTCGATGAAGCCGGACTGGTAGACCGCCTCCAACTGGGCATAGAGGCGCGCGATTTCCAGCCCGATGGCCTCGGCCAGGGTCCGGGTGACGCTGCCCACGACGATGTCGTTCAGCGGGCTGGCGGCGGACCGCGGCAGGTAGTTGACGTGAAACAGGCTGCCGTCGTCGGGCAGCTGGGCACCCGCCAGCCACTCCAGGCTTTGGGCGTCGGCGGCGAGCTGGTAGTCGGCATCGGCCTTGAAGATCACCGGCTGGTCGTTGCGGCTGCCGTGGACCGAGACCACCCGGCTCACCGGGGGCTTTTCAAGGGCGTAGCGGTAGGGGGGGCCGCCGGCTTGCGGGGGCGGAAATGCATGCGCCTCGGCTGTCACCCCGCCCAGAATGCCGGTCAGCAGGTTGTCGAGTACTTCGGTGTAGGGGCGTCTGCGAAAGCTCATGATCCGAACTCCAAGGTTATGGGGCCGACGGTGAGGACCGTGGACCGCCCGACGGGCTTGACCTGCAGCTCCACGGTAATGCTGCTCGGCCGCTGCGGGGTCGGCCCGACGGTCAGAGCGGCCACCGCCTCGATCCGCGGCTCCTGCTGGAGGCTTTCCAGGATATAGAGCCGCGCGAGGTTGCGGCTGGTTTCGG
>JBAPYE010000257.1:0-1827 GCA_049284575.1 Desulfobacterales bacterium | reverse complement strand
CCACGGAGATGGATGTGAAATTCTGATCGAAAAAGGGGAACCCGAAAGGGATGGGCACCTGGGCATAATCGTCGTCCCCCAATTGAAGATCCGTACCCGTGGTGCTGATGTCCACGAAGGCCATCGGTTGAATCGCATAGGAGTATCTCGTCCTGCTCTGCGTCGGCCCTTCTCCACTTCCTTCGTAGCCGTTCAAGAAAGCAGCTCCGGTGCCGGCAGGGTCCAGCCAGTTGCGCAAGCGGTTAGCAGCCGCGCCACCACCGTTCCAGGATATGGAAAGCCTTCCGTACCAGTCGGACTCGTTGTTGCCGCAAGCCGCATTGCCACCGTGCAATTGGCCTACGAGGCGCCGGTTCTGGTCCCACAAGCCGGAACCTGACGAGCCCACTTCGGTTGTGCCGCTGTCCCAGTCGGCTACACGATAATGGGTGGCGTCTCCAGGTGTTTGGTTTCCCAAATAGGACGTGGTCGTAAGCGGATCGTTTTCGAGGGAGATACGTTTTTCGTCACCTACCGGGTGGTGGATGCACGCAGCCGAGGTGGAATTGGCGCCGGTTCGGTCCCATCCGGACCAAAAGACGTCGTGGGACTGCTGGTCGATGGGGTCGTCCAGTTCAAGCAGACAGAAGTCCGAGTTGGCATAGGTAGCCCGAAGAATCGCGCCGGTTTGGGAGGCACCGGGTCTGGGCAGCGGGGTACCGCTTGCCGGGCTTCCCGGTGTGCGGCAGGTATTGCTTTGGTATTCCCAGTAAACCACCACGGTGGGGGCCACGCTGCTTTCGCTTATGCAATGATTGGCGGTGAGAAAGTAAGGGCTTTCATCCCGGCTGGTGTTGTTGATCAAAGTTCCGCTACAAGAGGCGGTTCCCCCAGGGATGGAGAAAGTATAAAGCCCCACGCTGCGGATTTCATTGCGCCAAGGTTCCCCTTCGGAACAAACGACGTCTACGTTGCAAGAGCCCGATTTATCCAATTTTTCGACCCCGACAGGGCCCCTGTAGCCATGAGTGACGGAGCCGAGGACGAGGGTGATTCGATCGATCTCTTCGGCCTTTGCCGTCAGTTCCAGAACCGCCTCCTCACCCGGGATCATCGGCGTCCACAGTTGGCCGTGCGCTTCGTTGTCCTTGGCGGTGTAAGGCCCCGCCACCCATTGGTAGTCCATCGAATAAACATAAAGCGCCGCTTCAGGGGGCAGGTTGAACTGGGTAAATCCAAAGCTGAGCCATTTGGCGCCTGCCGATAAAACCCTCAGGCGCCACATATAGATTCCACCTTCGACCTTCTCCCAGGTACCTCGAATCTGCCCCGAAGCCTTGGTGGGCTCATGGCTAAACGGCATACCGGGCTGCACGTTGACCTCGGCTGCCACACCAATCCGATATGGGCCCTTTTCCGGCCCCGTGGCGAGGTCTTCTTCCGCAGCCTTGTCCAAGTCGATGCCGGAGATATCCAAAACATCCACTGTGCTCAGTTCCGACACAGTGTAGCGTTTCGCGTTGGGCTGCACCGGTCTTTCAGCAGATGCCGCCGGCAAGATTCCCCAGAGGAGTGTCAAAATGGCCAAGCTAAAAATGCCTTTCCAGCACCTCAAATCTCGTAGCATCTTACCCCCTTTCCACTTTCTGTTCAGATTTCACGATTCAACAAAGCCGCAATTCTTTCCTGTTCCGACAAACTGAGGTAAGGATGCATCGGAAGGCTGAATATCCTTGCAGCGCAACCTTCACTGACCGGAAAATCGCCTGCCTGATACCCGAGAACTCCGAATGCCGCCTGCAAATGCAACGGCTTGGGGTAGTAAATGGCGGTGGGTATGTCTGAAGC
>JBAPYE010000256.1:0-2988 GCA_049284575.1 Desulfobacterales bacterium | reverse complement strand
GGATACTGCCGTCCGAAGGCGGATCGATAAACGGGAAATCCGCGATGTCCCCCAGCTTGAGCGCCATCATGCGCAAAATGACCTCGGCCAGGTTGGCCCGCAGGATTTCCGGCAGGGTAAACAGCGGGCGGGCCAGGTAGTCCTCCTCGGCGTAGAGCCGGAAACAGACACCTTCGGCCACCCGGCCGCAGCGCCCCATACGCTGGTCGCAGCTGCTGCGCGAAACGGGCCGGACCGGCAGGGAGGTGGTCCGCGAACGGGGGGAGTAGTGGGAGATGCGGGCGAGCCCCGAGTCGATGACATAGCGGATCCCCGGGATGGTCAGGGAGGTTTCGGCCACGTTGGTGGCCACAACGATTTTGCGGCCGGGGGCGCTGCTGAAGACCCGGGCCTGCTGGTCGGCGGGCAGCCGGGCGAACAGCGGCAGGATGACGCCGCTCCGGTAGCTGCGCGCAGCCAGCAGGTCGCAGGTCTCACGGATATCCTGCTCGGTCGGCATGAACACCAGGATGTCCCCGAAAGCCCCGCCGGCTTGAAGCGCATCGACCACTTGGAGCGCCTGGTCGATGTGGGTCTGGTCTCCGTTTTCGGCCCCCTCCGGATCGGACGGCCGGTAGTGAACCGCCACGGGGTACATCCGCCCGGAAACCTCGATGACCGGGGCGTGATTGAAGAAGGCCGAAAACTTGGCCGTGTCGATGGTCGCCGAGGTAACGATCAGCCTGAGTTCCGGCCGCTGCGGCAGGAGGGTTTTCAGAATTCCCAGGACAAAATCGATGTTGAGGCTGCGCTCGTGGGCCTCATCCACGATCAGGGTGTCGTAGGCAGCCAGCCGGCGGTCGCCCTGGGCCTCGGCCAGCAGAATCCCATCGGTCATGATCTTGATGGTGGCGTCGGTCCGGGTGGTGTCCTGGAAACGGATCTTATGCCCCACCAGACTGCCGGGGGCCGTGCCGAGCTCTTCGGCCAAACGCCGGGCGAGGCTGGTGGCGGCGATCCGGCGGGGCTGAGTGCATCCGATCTGACCCTGCAGGCCGCGGCCGGCCGCCAGGCAGAACTTGGGAATCTGGGTTGTCTTGCCCGATCCGGTCTGCCCGGCGATGATCGTCACCGGATGCCTGCGGATGGCGGCGACAATCTCGTCGCGGTGGGCAAAAATGGGCAGATCGGAGTTGTAGCGCAGTTCGGGCAGGTTGTGCGCGCGCCGCTTGCAGGCGGCCACCGAAGCCGCCAGTCGAGCCTCGAGGTCAGCCAACCGCCGGCCCAGCCCCGGATCGGCCAAATTGCTCGCCAGTTGGACCTTCAGACGGGCCGCGGCCAAAGAAAGCGGCCGGCGATCCCGGCAGAGGGATTGCGGCAGCATCCGCTGGATCTTTTTCAACCGCCCCTGGGGGTCTGCGCTGCGCATCGCTAATGTTTTTCCATCGCCATTTTCACGGCCCACGCGACGCCGACGGCGGCACCAGGGGCCGCAAGGGGCCAGATTTATTTTGACAACCGCCCGGGAATGCGTTTTGTATGGCATTCGACGGGCCCAGGGCGGGCGGGTTGCACAAAGCCCGGTCAACCGCAAAACAGCGCCTCCCGCAGACCGCTGTGGCCTGAAAAATTCGGGATGGCGCGGGGGACCGGCGCAATCTTCGCCACCGTTTTCGACCGGAACCCAAATTAACCGAATTTTGGCCCCCTGTCCATCCGCACCCCCGCTGCTGCGCGCCCCCGCCGCGGCCGATACCCGGAAAGGAGCCGGTTATGCAGTTTGTCATCATCGGCGGCGATGCCGCCGGTATGAGCGCGGCCAGCCGCGCCAAACGTAGATGCCCGCAAATGGCGGTCACCGTTCTCGAAAAAACCCGCGACGTTTCCTACAGCGCCTGCGGGATGCCCTACAACATCGCCGACCCGAGCCGCCCCATCGACACCCTCGTGGTGCGCCGGGCAGAAGTCTTCCGTGAAAAACAGGACATCGATCTGCGCACCGGTCACTGCGTCACCCGGATCGACCCTGCCGCCCGGCAGGTATCCGGCACCACCCTGCAGGGAGCGCCGTTTACGGTTGCCTACGACCGGCTCCTGATTGCAACGGGGGCCGAAGCCGTTATCCCCGATCTGCCCGGTTTCGACCGCCCGGGGGTGTTCGCCCTCAAAAGCCTCGAGGACGGCCGCCGCATCAAGGCGTTCCTGGCGCAAAAGGCCGTACGCCAGGCCGTCATCATCGGCATGGGCTATATTGCCCTGGAGATGGTGGAAACACTCCACCATCGCGGCATCGCCACGGCCATGGTCAAACCCCGGCCGGACCTGCTGCCCTGGCTCGACCGGGAGCTGGCCGCGATGGTGGCCGATGAGCTGGCGGCCCATGGGGTGGCCTGCCATGCGGGCCACGCCGTCGCGCGCATCGACGCGGCGGGCGACGGCCTGGTGGTGGTCTGCGACGATCTGAAACTTCCCGCCGACCTGGTGATCGTGGCCGTCGGGGTCACACCCAACAGCGGCTTGGCCGGCGATGCCGGCCTCGCCCTGGGCGTTGGCAACGCCATCGCCGTGGACCGCACGTTTCGCACCGCCGATTCCTGCATTTACGCCGCCGGGGATTGCGCCGAGGCGTTTCATGTGGTCTCGGGGCACAACACCTGGAGCCCCCTGGCCCTCATCGCCAATCGCGCGGGTTGGGCGGTGGCCGACGCCGTTTGCGGCGCGAGCGGCGAAATCGAGGGTGTCGCCGGCACGGCGGTCTTCAAGGTTTTCGACCTGGAGGTCGCCCGAACCGGCCTGAACCCGCAGGAAGCCGCGGCGGCCGGCTTCACCCCCGCTGCGGTGACCATTGCCGCCCGCTCAAAAGCCCACGGCCAGCCCGGCTCTGCAACCGTTCGGGTTCAGATGGTCGGCGACAAGCCCAGCGGCCGCCTTCTGGGAACGCAAGTGGTGGGCCCCCTGGGCAGCGCGGCGCACCGCATCAACGCCGCGGCGGTGGCGCTGCACGCCCGG
>JBAPYE010000255.1:0-6519 GCA_049284575.1 Desulfobacterales bacterium | reverse complement strand
CGCCCGCCGAAGGTCAGCCAGCGCTTGTGCAGGACACCCTTCCGGTTGCCCAGGTTGAAAATCAGCAGGTAGTCCCCGCCGGGGTTGAAGGGCTCAAGGTCCCCCCCCGCCAGGGCCGCTTCGAGGTTGTGGAAAAGCACGGGGTTTTGCCGGACCGCATACACCCCCACTTTGTTCAGGGGCTGCTCTTCAAAATAGATGCAGTCCCCTCCCCCGAATATTTCCGGGTACCGGGTGCTTTGCAAAAAGCGGTTGACGCGCAGCCCCCCGTCGGGCCCGGTGGGCAGCCCCGAGGCCTTGAATATGGGGGAGGGCTTGACGCCGAGCGCCAAAAAGACAAAATCCGCCGCATGGGTTTGCCCTGATTTCAGCCGGATCTGGTCTCCCTGGATGGTGGAGACATAGTCGTTTTCGATGATGCGAACGCCGCGCCGCTGCAATTCGCGTTTGACCCGCAGGCGGACCGCCTCGGGGAATGTGTCCATCAGCCGACTTCCGGAAAAGACGGTCACGGCGGGTCGCTGCCCACCGGCTTCCGCTGCCAGCTGCAGAATGTTTCCCGAAATTTCAGCCGCCGATGGCCCGCCGCCCACCACCCCCACGCGAACCGGGCCGCGGCCCACCATTTCAATGAGTCGCTGCCGGGCTTGCATCAGCCGCTCGATGGGTTTGACCGGATATAGATTTTCGCTTTTTTCAACCACCAGCGCCTCGGGCACATAGCTGCCGGCGTTGAAGGACAGCACGTCGTAAGTTTCGGTTTGCCCGGAATCAAGAAAAACAGTCCTCGACGCGGGGTCTATCCGCTCGACTTTGGCGGGGATAAATTCACCCCCCTGTTTTTCCACCACCTGCCGTGTGGCAAACCGGATCTCACCGGGGGTGTAGGTGCCCCCGAGCATACCGGGCCCCATTCCGGAGTAGTAGTGGTGCTCCGAGGGGCCGATCACCGTCACCCGGTGGCCTGCAGCCGAAAATTCATGAAGCTTGGCAAGGGTCTCCATGTGGGCGTGACCGCCGCCGACCAGGACCAGGTGCTTTTCCATGACGCCGCCTTTTTCGTTCATTATTTGATGAAGGATACGCTCTCCCTTGCTTTTTTATGGGTCAAAGCCCATAATGTCAATTGAAATCGGCCTTTTTAAGATCTCCACAAGAACCCGCCGCCGGCAGCCCCCTGCGTCCGCCCAGCGCCTGTTCCCGGCAGGTCGGTTTCCGGGATTGACGCAGGCAAAGGGCCTCAGGGAGAAACGCCCCGGAAGAACAGCCCTTCTCACGACTCTTGCAAATGACGACCAAACGGATCATCAAAACATCCGCTAAACCCGACCGCGTCAAAACTAAACGACCGGCTGGGCTCACACCCACCGAGGCCATTCTGGAAAGCATTTCCGACGGTGTTTTCACGGTGGACCTGGAGTGGCGCGTCACGTCGTTCAACCGCGCCGCCGAGGAGATCACGGGCGTGCCGCGCTCCGAAGCCCTCGGCCGGCGCTGCTCGGAGGTGTTCCGCTCCAGCATGTGCGGGGCGGATTGCGCCCTGCAACAGACCCTCAAGACCAACAAACCGATCATCGGCAAATCCGGTTTCATCATCGACGCCGAAGGCGCGCGCACGCCCATCAGTGTTTCCACTGCGGTCCTGCGTGATGGCGAGGGGCGGGTGATCGGGGGTGCGGAAACCTTCCGCGACCTCTCCGAGGTGGAGGCCCTGCGGCGCGAACTCGAAGGCCGCTTCCGGGTCGGTGATCTGGTGAGCCGCAGCCCGCTGATGCAGCGGGTCTTCGAGGTCCTGCCGGCCATCGCGGTCAGCCCCAGCACGGTCCTGATTCTCGGGGAGACCGGCACCGGCAAGGAACTGGTGGCCCGCACGCTCCACGATTTGAGCTTGCAGCGCAAAGGGCCTTTTGTGGCGGTCAATTGCGGCGCACTGCCGGACACCCTGCTTGAATCGGAGCTTTTCGGCTACAAGGCCGGGGCGTTCACCGGGGCCCAGCGCGACAAGCCCGGGCGGTTCGCGATGGCCCGGGGCGGAACCCTTTTTCTGGACGAAATCGGCGAGATCAGTCCCGCACTGCAGGTGCGGCTGCTGCGCGTGCTGCAGGAGCGGACCTATGAACCGCTCGGCGCGACCCGCTCCGAATCGGTCGATGCCCGCATCATCGTCGCCACCAACCGCAACCTCGCCGAGCAGACCCGCCGGGGAGACTTTCGCGAGGACCTCTATTACCGCATCAACGTGGTGCGCGTGGAACTCCCGCCGCTGCGACGCCGCAAGGAGGACCTCCCGTTTCTGGTGGAGGACTTCATCCGGCGCTTCAACCGCCTGCATCGTAAATCCATCACGGGCATCGCGGCCGAAGCGCTTTCCCTGCTCATGGCGCATGAATGGCCCGGCAACGTCCGCGAACTGGAAAACATCATCGAACGGGCCTTCATCCTCTGCAGCGAGAGTGTCATCGACATCGCCCACCTGCCCGAGGAACTGACCGCACGGGGCGCCTCCTCCCCGGCATCCACCAGCATCCAGAGCGCCCACGACCTGCTCGACGCCCGCTGCCTGCAGCTGGCCTTGGAGCGCAACGGGTTCAACCGCGCGGCCGCAGCGCGCGACCTGGGAATCCACAAGACCACCTTTTTCCGCAAAATCAAGAAACTGGGCATCACTCTCCCGGCCCGCAACGGCCGCTCCCGGCGACGCCAATAGTCGCAACAAAGCATCTATACAAACGGACAATAGTTGCGGTTTTGCTACCAGATGATTTCCCGGATTCGCCCCAATAAAAAAATTTTGATTATATTTTCGGATAGATAAAATATAAAGCGGCTGCTTTTCAGTTTGGCACAGGCTGTGCTGTTTGTCTGGTATCATAGCCTCGGTGCGCACCCGTCTGCGCGAAAACCGGCGCCGATGCCAAACGACGATCAGCTCGGCTCGAAAGGAGAAAGGAATGGCCAAAATCGGCTTGATCCGCTGCGAAAAAAACGAGACCCGCTGCCCGCTGACCGGTTGTCTGAACAGCCTCAAAAACGGGGTTGAAGGCTTCTGCGGTCATGACCAGACGGAACTTGTCGGGGTTTTTACCTGCCGTTGCCCGGGAGACGACCTCGCCGACCTGGCCAAGATTCTGAAAAGCAAAGGCGCCGACACGATCCACTTCTGCACCTGCACTTTCGCTCACCGCGAGGATGGCAAGTGGGTCGCCGGCGACGGCTTTTGCGATCACGTGGACGGGATCCTGGAGCGCGTTTCCAGCCAGGTGCAGATCCCCTGCGTCAAGGGAACGGCCCATCTGCCGGCGAACTATCGACCCCAGGTATTCGGGTGAGGTTTGTTGGAGGTCACGCCGTAAAGAGCGGGTGCCTGCGTGGTTTTCCCCTCAGAAGGGCTTTCGCGCTCACGGGTGCAAGGGTCTCGGGTGCCATGAAAGCGGCTTTTTCGACATGGGACAATCGGATTGCACCGGTTTTTGACGTGGCCCGCCGGATCTGTCTCGTAGACGCCGCATCCGGCAGGATCATCCGAAAATCCCAGGAGGTCCTTATGGGTGACGCCCCCGTCCAGAGCGCCCTGCGCCTGATGGCGCTGGGGGCCGAGACGCTGGTCTGCGGCGCTATCTCGCGCCCGGTGCTGGACATGTTCTCGGGTTACGGCATTCGGGTATACCCGTTTATTGCCGGAGACCTTCAAGCGGTAATTGATGCCTGGCTGCGCGGCACTTTGGGGGGTGATCTTTTTGCCATGCCCGGCTGCCGCGGCCGGACTCGCGGTCAGATTCGCGCCAGGCGCGGTGCTTGGGATACGGCGGGCCCCTCCAACGCAGCCCACGCGCGCACCGCGCGATCGGACAAGACGTCGGGCCGGGGAGTCCGCTTGCGCGCCCATAGGCCTGCAAGCGCCGGCGTCGGTCCCGGCGGCGACTGCATATGCCCGCACTGCGGGCAGTGCCAGCCACACCAGCGCGGCGTACCCTGTTTTAAGCAAAGATGCCCAACGTGCAACGTTGCCATGATTCGAGCATAACCTGAAACCCCAAAAATGGAGGTGCTATCATGCCAGGAGGAGATCGAAGTGGACCAATGGGAATGGGCCCGATGACCGGTCGCGCGCGCGGCTACTGCGCGGGCGCGGGAGTGCCGGGTTATGGCGCCGGTATCCCAAGAGGCGGTGCGGCCGTGGGCTTTGGCCGCGGCCGCGGATGGCGGCGCATGGCCTACGCCACCGGACAACCCGGCTGGATGCGGGGCGGAGGCTACGGCCGAGGGGTCGGCTACCCGGCCCCTTACCGTCAACCGGATCCGGAAACGGAGAAACAATCGCTTCAAAACCAGGCTGCAGCCCTGCAGTCGGAGCTGGCGACCATCGAGCGGCGTCTGGCTGAAATTCAGGCCGCGCCGCAAGCGGAGTAAACCCTTGCCGGGGTGAACAGCAGGCAATCGGGCTGCAAGGCAAGGTCGTCGCATGCTTTACGGCGGCCTTGCCGGCCCCCTGCCTGATTGGCCGTCGGGCCTGAAACCCTGAAAACTCAACAGAGCGGCGCGTGAACACTTCGCTTGACTGCATCCCCTGCCTCGTTCGCCAGGTCCTTGACGCCACCCGCAGGGTGTCCGCCGATCCCGTCCTGCAGACGGACATGGTTCGCGAAATGTTGCGCTGGGCCAGCAAGATGGATCTGGATCAACCGCCGCCTGTCCTTGCGCAGCGCCTTCACCGCCGGTTGCGCGAGGTCTCCGGCGTGGCGGACCCCTACCTCACGGTGAAGGCTTCCCAGAACTGCATGGCCATGGCCGTGGCAACTGACCTGCGGGTCAAAGTCCGAGCGGCGCAGAGCCCCCTGACAATGGCTGTGCGACTGGCCATCGCGGGCAACGTGATCGATCTGGGGGCAAAGACCCGGGTCACCAAACTGGACGTGCTGCGAGCCGTCGAACAGGCCCTGGCCGAACCGGTATACGGCGAGCTGGAGCAATTTCGGCGGGCCGCCGGCCGGGCCGGGCGCATTCTCTACTTGGCGGACAATGCGGGCGAGATCTTCTTCGACCGCCTGCTGGTTGAGGCCCTTTCCCCGCAGCGGGTCACCCTGGCCGTGCGCGGCGCCCCGGTGCTCAACGACGCGACCGCAGCCGACGCCCGGGCGGCGGGGCTTGCGGAGATCTGCGAGGTCATCGACAACGGTTCGGATGCACCCGGAACGCTGCTCGAAGACTGCAGCCGGGGATTCCGGCAGCGGTTCAGCGCGGCGGATATGATCATCGCCAAGGGCCAGGGCAACTACGAGACGCTCAGCGAGGCGCCGGGCAACATTTTTTTTCTTTTCAAGGTGAAATGCCCGGTGATTGCCGCCCATACCGGGATGCCGGAAGGGGCCCAGGTCCTGGCGCGCAAGCCGACCAAGAAAAGTACCGCCCACAGCCCAGCGGCTGGGCTTGAAGCAAAGACCCAAACATGACAGTTTCGAAAAAAGCATTTTCCCCGCCGTGCGGTGTTTTTTGAGAAAGGATCTTTGGCAGGTACCCTGAGAACGGGCGGCGCCATCATTCGGCGGGTGCCCTGCTCCCCGGGACCCGGCAAAATTTTTGAGAAAACCGCTCTCGGTTTTGCAGTTTGGAAATAACCCTGACAGGTCGGCGCGGGCCCCGCTGCCGCCGAGATACGTTTGGCCCGCCACCGCCACGGGTTGCGGTTTCCCCTGGCATCCCTATCTTCAGCTTGGCGTAATAATTGCGGTGGTGGATTTTGGGAAGTTCGGGCAGCAGGCGCCAAGCGGATATTGGCGGCGAAAAGGACGCTTTGGGCCCGGGAATATCCAAACAGGGGAGGAATTCGGTGATGAATCAAAAGACTTCAGGCCAGAAACTTAAAAAACGGCGGATAACTTTTTCACTGACCGCCCCCAATGCCCAACGGGTCGCGGTTGCGGGCGGGTTCAACGACTGGGACGAGACAGCCGGCCGCATGAAGCGCAACGATCACGGTCTGTGGCAGAAGATCGTGATGCTGCCGCCCGGCGATTACGAGTACAAATTCGTGGTGGACAGCGAGTGGCTGACCGACCCTCGCAACCCCGAGATTCGCCCGAATTGTTTCGGCACCTTCAACAGTTTACTCAGGGTGGCGGCAAAGTAGAAGACCCCGGGGGTCAACCGCGGGCCCCTTCAGAGCCGCCAAGACCGTTGGGGTGCATGGTTGGAACAGCGGTCACAGGGTCATCCGCGTTACCCAAAAAACGATAGCGCCGCGGCCGACAATACCAGCAGCAGCAGCAGCAGCAGCAGCAAACTCCCGGCCAAAAAACGTCTCACCCCCTGCTTCAAGCGATACCCCGTAAAGCTACCGTAGGAGATGTTGCAGAAACCGTAGACTATCAGGCCTGTAACAAACAGCCAAACCACTTTCTAGATCGCGGTCTATAACCGTTGCCTGCCCTCTGGTTCGGGGCGCGGCGGTCGGATGGCGCAGCCCACACCACTGGCGTGATGCCCCTCGGCCCAGCGGCCTTTGGGTTCACCCCGCCACGG
>JBAPYE010000254.1:0-11055 GCA_049284575.1 Desulfobacterales bacterium | reverse complement strand
CCTTCAGACTCTGCCAAAGCCCGTAAAGGGAATAGCCGTTGTCGCGGTAGCGTTTCAAATCCTGCCAGTAGACGACCTCGGCCTCGGCCGGATAGCCGGCCTCGATCAATACGGCTCCCAAGGTATGACGTACGGGATAGTACCAGTCCGGCGGCTCGTTATACATCAGGCTGTCTTCCAACCGCACGGCCCGCCCCAGATGGCTGATGGCGACATCGAACCGTTTCTGCTTGGCTGCCAGCTCACCGGCCAGCACCTCACTTGCGATGGTCAATAGGGTCGGTGCACTGCCAAAGCCAACCATCTCATGGCCCGACATGGGATCCAGCGTGATGGCCTTCAGGGTTTCGAGCTCTTTCCGGGCCGGTTCGAGACGGTCCGTATGCGCGTAGGCCATGCCGCGGGCATAATGCCAGATGCCGGTTATGTAGCGCCATTTTTCAGGCGGCTTGGGCTCGGCCAGGACCGCCTCCCACTCACCGAAGCGAACCATGGCGAAAAGCGGCATGCTGGCAAAGGTCTGGTATAAGCCCCAGGTGTTTCCGGAGAAGTCGGCGGGTACTTTCGAAGCCACCTTGCGGGCGGCTTCCAGGGCCTTTTCACGATTGCCCATCATCAGCGCGGCCCAGGTCTGGAAATGAATGTTGTGCGGATAGTATCCCAGCGGATAAATGCCCTGGGCGCGGCATTGGACCAGATAGTCCTCGTCGGCTTGGGTTGCCTGGCCGTTCAGTTCGAACGATTCAGCATAACGGCCCAACTGCATGTAGATATGGGTGGGCATGTGCACCAGGTGACCGGCACCCGGTGCCAACCCCCGTAAGCGGTCCGCAGCGGCGGCGCCGCGTTCCGCGCCCGCGGCTTCGACGGCATGAATGTAGTAGTGCAGCGCGCCTATATGTTCCGGGTCGCGCTGCAAAACCAGCTCAAGGGTGTTCAAGATTTCCGGTGTGCCCGGCTTGGGCCGGCCGTCCCGGGTCCAGTAGTCCCAGGGGGATTGATTCATCAGGGCTGCGACGTAGAGCGTTGCCGCATGGTTGTCCTCCGGGTATCGGGCGTGCAATTGCCGCATGGCCTCAGCATAGGCGGCATCCAGCTGCGCCCGATCGGCCGATGCGCCCGCTGCGTAACGTAGGGCCAAAGCTTCAATGTAACCCTTTTCATTGGCCGTGACCTTGCCTATTCGGGCCAGCGCCATTTGAACGGCTTCATGGGCCTGAGGCGCCACCTCGGGGGACATCGGCAGGTTTAAATTGGGTCCCAGCACCAGCGCCCAGCCCCAGTAGGCCATGGCACAGTCGGGATCGTTGCGCGCGGCCTCCTTGAAACTGCGCAGCGCCTCCTGATGGTTGAATGCGTAGGTCAGTCGAAGTCCTTGATCGAAGAAATACTGGGCCTTTTCCGATTGGGTGCTGACCGCCAGATGGGCTCCGCCGATGCCTGCCAGCATGGGTGCAATGGGCCCCTCGGCCTTTCTCGGGTCGGCCATGAGGGCACGGTGATCATAGCCGGCAACATGCAGCGAACTGGCACCTGCGGCGGCTGTAAATCCAAACAGCGACAAAAATGCCCCAAACAGGGCCATATGTTTGAGTGTATATTTCATATCTCTACCTCCCGTCCCGCATCGCAGCGACTTCGCGATGGGGTATCTGAATGGTAAATGGAATGAAACACCTGAGCCTTTGTGAATATACGAGACAGCACCATCTGTATGGTCGTTTCGCGGTAGACGCTGCGCTCCGGTCTCAATATCAGAATGTGCGGGCGATATCCGTTGACTCACTCATGGGGAGGGCACTTCGGGAACAGGCAGGGTTTAGGAGGGGCCGGTTTGCGTCGAACGGCAATAACAGCAGTAACAAAGCTTGTATTGATTTCGGTGTGAATGGTAAATGTCCCTTGGAGCCACCACGCCCATTGTATTTAAATTAAAACGGGTTGGACCGGCTGTCAAAGCGACGTTTGCGACTTCTTCCGCCAAAGGGCGGCGCCCCTTGTGGACACCCGGATCCCTGGAACGAGTGTTTATGGGAAAGACCCCGTGGATGCCTATTTTAGCCGTGTTTTGCGGGACCCCGCAGGCGCTCGCCCGAAAAATCGGCCTCACAGCCAGCTCGGTCGGAAATATCGATTTGACACCGGCTGGGAAGCCGGTCAGTATGGTTACACGACCAACGGCAGTCCATCACCGCACCGGAAGACCTGCAGGTTGCTTATGCGGAAAATGCGCGCCTGTCCACACCAACCTTCACTCCCCTTTGATTTTCAAACACGATCTTAGCGTGTTACAGCGGCACCTTCCGAACCACTTGAGGGCTTGCGCATCAATAACCTTTGCCGGATTCCCACTCTGCAAGGGGCTGAGGTGCTGTTGGTTATTTTCCAAACACCTTTTTCAAAAGTGCCGTGGTTTGGGCAGCCGGATTGGTTCGAATTTTGGCCTCTTCCTGACCGATTTTCACAAAAAGACCGTCGACTGATTTTTCAGTCACATAGTTGTCCAGATCAAACGAGTCGAATTTTCCGAAGGGAATCATCGACGTGTAGCGATCGGTCATTGCCTTGTAAGCTTTCGTCACTCCGGCCTTATTCATGCTTTCGGAGACTGAAGGCTTGAAAGCCTCCGTGAGCTTGGTGGATGTTTTCCCTTTAAAATAATCCGTTGCAGCCGTATCCCCGCCTTTAAGAATCTTGCTTGCATCCTCGAAGGACATGTCTCTGACGGCATCCTCAAAAACAGGCTTGGCCTTTGGGGCCGCCGACTCTGCTGCGCGGTTCATACTGAGGATGAACTCATCCACTTCCTTCTGATATCCCGCTTTTTTCAACACATCGGCTGCGGTTTGAAGTTTTCCCGGTAGAAGGATTTTAACCGCAGCATCGCCTAAGTATCCGTCTTGTTTCGACAGCGCTTGTACGGCATTACCCGTTCCCACCGCAAGGGCTTCCTTCAAGCCGGCTGCCGCATCTCCCTGCCCGATGCTCGAACTTGGCGATTTCGCACCCAGCGCCCCCTCCACGACGCTTTTAAGGTTTTGAGAAAAGGATACGGAGCTGCTCAGCAATGCCGCAGCCAGGGTCAATCCGACGATTGTCTTTTTCATGTTCACCTCCCGCCCGCTGATTGTTATTATGCAACAAAAGCCGCTTGGCGCATTATCTTTATAGTCTACTGATAGTAATCTCGGATTGGCGGAAAACAAGCACCAGCTGAATGTGGCTTTCCAAGGACCCAAAATGATTTTGCGCACTTCTAAATGCACGGGTGCACTGCGGACCTACAGTCCTCGCGGTATTCCCGCCTTCATGTGGTAGAGGATGACGCTCCAGTCCACTGAACAGGCTTTCGGCACGCGTATTTCCTTGGGCTGTGTTTTTTCACTGCCGCCAGGGGCAGCCGTCCGGATGCCGGAATCCGCTTACCGACAGCGCGATCCGCAGAATACGCCCTTTTACATTTACGTGCTGATCCACATGGTTCCCCGGGCGCTGAACGACATTGTCGCCGTCTACCTGATCCTCGCCGGCATCATCAGCTTGCTGCAAATCTGAAAAGTCGATATTATAATGATAAAATGGATACTGATTGGAACCTGATCGCCAATTTTGGCATCGCCCTGCTTGCCATCGTCAATCCGGTGGAAAAGATCCCCCTGTGGATTCGAGCCTCGGATGGCGGTAAACAGCGGTTTCAGTTGCTGCTTGCCGGTTTGATCATTATGTCTTGTGCGGGGATCCTGCTGGTTTTTTTATGGTTCGGACATACCCTCCTGACCAAGCTGCAGATCAGCCTGGCCAGTTTCAAAATCGGCGGGGGCCTGGTGCTGCTGCACTTCGGCTTCAGCATGCTCAAAGGAACGGCGGTGGAGTTGGATGACGACGCCGGCGATACCACCGCCGCTGACAATCTGAAGCGCCGCGTCCTACGCCGCTACCAGCAGATATTCATTCCCATCGGCGTACCGGTCATCGCCGGGCCGGGCGCCATCACCACCGTCATCATCTATGGCTATCAGAGCCGCGATTGGTTCACCGATCTGTTTTTGAGTTTGACGGTCATCGGTGTCCTGGGGCTGTTGTACCTGATTCTGCTGATCAGTCCCCTCATCCGCCGATTCGTCGGCGAGTTGCCCCTGGACCTGACTGCACGCGTATTCGGCCTGATCCTCATCGCCATCTCCGTCCAGTTTATGGTCGACGGCCTGACCACGGTCTTCCCCGGTTGGGTGAACTGACGACAGCAGCAGCGGTTAGGGCACATCGGTGCTGTAGGCGATCTCGCAGCGGCCTGCCGGGCAGAAAAGGTTCAGAAAAATCCCCTTGTCTTTCGGGTCTTCGCCGGTAACGGCCGGGGTCAGCCGGCTCATATATCAAGCTTAGGGCGCGCGAATCCAGCGGCGGGCCTCCTTGACGGCCGCCATATCGAAATAGCGCACATCGGCGGCGGAAAAAGGTTTGAAAAAGACCGCGACGCCATGCTGCCAGCGGGATTCACCGACGACCGCGATGCGGTCGATATCGTTGAAATGCTTGGCAGCGAACTTGGTATCTTCCCACAACGCCCCGGCGGTCCACCCCTTGAAATCGTGCAGCTCGATGAGCAGCCGCACCGGCGCGCCGCTCTGCATCTGACTTTCGACCATGGGGACGAACCGGGCGTAATCGGTCTTGTCCAGTTTTTCCTTGATTCTGAGGATAACCACGATCCCCGCAGCGCTCTTTTCCACCTCTATTTCATCGAAACCGATCGGCATAATCACCTCTCTTCCGGGGAGCCGGCCATCATCAGACCCCGGCGCGCGGCATGGCGCCGCGGTCAAGCGGGCGGCTTGGCGGGGTGCACACGCAGCGCGAACAGACACCGGTCCGATCGATGGACCGAC
This sequence comes from Desulfobacterales bacterium, assembly GCA_049284575.1. Classification (GTDB taxonomy): domain Bacteria; phylum Desulfobacterota; class Desulfobacteria; order Desulfobacterales; family JAABRJ01; genus JAABRJ01. The sequence continues at coordinate 6,169 of JBAPYE010000254.1, read as the reverse complement.
GCCTGTTCGCACCACCATTACGGTGTCGCCTTACGGCGAGCCGGGTTTACCCATGCGCTCGGAAAAGGCTTTGGCTACGTCCGAGGTCAACAGGGTCATGTTCTCTCCGCAGCAGACCAGATCGCCGTCGCCGCCTTCGAGCACCAGAACAACGTTTCCGCATGCCTCACATTTGTAGACTTCCTCTTTCACGGCTCCCATGAATGCCTCCTTGGGTTGGTGGGGTGACGAACCGTCACCGCGTTAAAATAAATCGAAAACTACGGCTATCCTATCGAATGACCATTGATTCACAATGGGGCCTGGCCTTTATTTCGCCGCCGTCACATCGGTATATGCACCGCGGCCGAACCACGCCGCGCGATCACTGTAGAAGCCCAAATTAAAACGCTCAGGAGGGGAGTGAATTTTTTACAATGAGTTGACAGGCAGGGTGTTGATTTCGGATTAAATGGTCTCTTGGAAAAGGGGCCATTTTTATTTCCGGAAAACCTCAAAGAAGACTACTTCCGCGTCGTCTGCCGCCACACCGTGGCCAAAGACCGCAGCCTCACATTAGACGGACCGCTCTACGAAGCTTTTCTTTTGGCGGAGTCGGGAAACCGAAGTTGACCACGCTTTTTTATTGAAACAACTATACTTCCTTTCGGCAGCTTCCCGGAGAAATCCCTTTCTCCGCATTTTCCCCAAACAGAAAATGGACGCGGGTTCGATTCCCATTTGCATACCTCTTGATGTGTTGACATGAAAAGTCCGAGAGCTGTCAGCCTGGCAACTCCGTCCCCTGGTTCATGATTTCCAGGTATCCGGCATAACTGAATACCCGGTTGCGCTTGCGGGATGTCAGTTCTCGGACAATCCCCAAACGCTCCAGATGCCCCAGGCACTTGTTGACCGTGGCCGGCGTGATACCTGTTTTTTCAACCAACCAGTTGGAAGCCGTGATTGGACGACCCATCAGAGCCCGGTGCACCCGCAATGCTGACGACGCCGCCCGGCCGAGATCACTGATTCGATCACGGTCTTCATTGGCAAGATCAACAAGTTGCCGGGCCGTGTCGACAGCCTGGGTGGCGGTGACAAGTACCGCCTCCGAAAAGAAATCAAGCCAAGCTTCCCAGTTCCCGCTTAAACGAACTTCATTCAACAACTCGTAATAATATTGCCGGTGTGTTTTGAAATAGAGGCTCAGATAGAGCATCGGCTCCCGAAGCATTTTTTGTTCGCACAAAAGCAGCGTGATCAACAGGCGGCCCAGGCGGCCGTTGCCATCTAAAAACGGATGGATGGTTTCAAACTGCACATGGGCTAATGCGGCCTTGAGCAACGCAGGGGTGGGTTCCGGCTGGTCATGCAGAAACAATTCCAATTTGTTCATGCACTCCAGCACCTGCTCAGCCGGCGGTGGAACAAAGGCCGCATTGCCGGGTCGAGTGCCGCCGATCCAGTTCTGTGTTTTACGAAATTCACCCGGTGTCTGATTGGAGCCCCGCCCTCTGGAAAGCAACACAGCGTGCATTTCCCTGATCAGCCGCAGGGACAAGGGAAACCCTTCGGCTAACCGCTTCAGTCCGTGATCCAGGGCCGACACATAATTGCTGACCTCCCGGACATCATCCAGCGGCACACCGGGGGCCATATCCAATTCAAACAGCAGGAGATCGGAAAGTGATGACTGTGTGCCCTCGATCATGGAGGAGAGCACCGCCTCCTTGCGCACATACATGTAGAGAAACAAAGAGATATCCGGCAAAAAAGTCGAAATGCTGTCCAATCGCCCGAGAGCGAAAAGCGCCTGGTCGAACTTGCCACGCAACTCCGGCGTCCAGTCAATAGACGGATTCGGCGGCAGTGGTGCGGGGACAAAGGCTTTTGCCTTCTCGCCCACCGTTGATACCGTGACGTATTGTCCCTGGAGTTCTCGTTTCATCGTTTGACCTATCCTAAAATAAGACCTTTTTTTATTTTAGCTAATCGCTTTAACCTAAAATAGAGAAAACCATAACGGGAGTCAAGCGATTTGGCTAAAATAACGATCTATTATATTTTAATTTTAAACCATCTTTATAAAATAAGGTGCATGGGAAAATCGATAAATCCCGGTTCCCACATATTTCCCCGGCCTCGTGTTCGATATGACATTCGGGTTTTCACACCATATTTTGTTTTCGAAAACCAAGTCCGATATGAATCGTGACATAACCGCTGCAATCTTTGGCATCGTTGACACCATATAGTGTCTTACCAAAAGCTTTCCTGCGGTTAATATCGGTTGTGCTTTCTGATATATTTTTAGCTAGAAGCTTAAATAATTCTTGAATCTGTTCCCGTTTCTCATTATCCGCAAAGAAATACGCCAAAGTCTGTTCCGCGAGATCAGCAATGGCTGCATCCGACAGCCCATTATCAACAGTATCCCAGTTCGAGAGGAGAAAACCTTCGATGGAAGAGAGAGTCAGGCTGAAAAATTCGAACTAGGGTCACACCGCATCGGCCGTAAAGCCGTTTCCACCGTGTTGTTTAGCAATCGTGCCAATAATTATATTCAGGGAATACCACCCGCTTATATGTGCTTTGGCAAAAGACAGGATGTCCGACTTCAGGGTATGATTCTTTTTATCTTTTTACTTGGTTCGGTAATTCCGAATAACCAGAGGGATCAGTTGAAAGAGGTGCGGTGTCCTGAATTTAATTCCTAGTTCCCAGCAAAAAACTTTTGGCGTGCGGCATCTGTAATAGCCACAACAGCAGGATGCTTTATTATCCGTTCGATTGATATGGCATAGTAACGTTCCTTGACGGCATCCGTACGCCCCACTACCTGGACCTGATACTGGCGCAATACCTCTGATTCAATGACCCTTGGTGACACAAAGACGCCGTGGCCTTCCTGACCTAAAACCTTTATCAACGCGCTGTCGTCAAACTCCCCGGCGATGACCGGTTTGATGCCAAGTGAATTAAACCATTGGTCTAAAGATCCCCTCAGAGCAGTCAGCTCCATGGGTAGGAGCATGGGAGTGCCATCGAGTGACTGCGGGAAATCGGCAGACAGTGTATCGGTAAATTTTTTTGCCGCAAAAAAGACAATGCCGCTCTCGCCAAGCAAATGACTGTATGCCTTGACGTTCAAACCCGATCGAATTGGTGAGTCACTCAACACAACATCGATATTATGGACTGCCAGTTCAGCCAGCAATGCCTCCTCCTTGTCCTCAAAACAAATCAAACGCACCTGAACAGCAAGCTTTAAGGCTGGCTCCAGGAGTTTGCTGGCAATCAATTTTGGCAGAACATTCAGCACACCTACCCTTAGTGACAACGAACCCGCTACCGTCTGACCCCGCACGGTGTCCATCATTTCCCGGCCGATGGAGAATATTTCATCGGCATATCGGAAAACCAGGCGTCCCAGATCGGTGAGTTCAAGATTGCGGCCAACACGGTTAAAAAGCTTGCCGCCCAACGTCTCTTCAAGTTTCCCCAGCTGGGAGCTAATGGTTGACGGCGCCAGTCTGAGGCGGGAGGAGGCAGCGGTCAGACTCCCTTGACGCACTACAGCCCAGAAATAATAGAGATGATGATAATTAAGCCAGTCCATAATAAGTCTTGGATTCGTTTTTTTCGAACAATAATAGCATAAATTTCTAATTGTTAAAACTGTTAATTGTATTATTATTACGTCTACCAAACGCTTTACCAAATTTAAAATGGAGAATTCTTTGAAAATCAAGACTCGTTACCAGCATTTCGAACTGAACGAAGACATGACCAGCCAAGTCATGAACCGGGCAAGATTTGCCTTATACCGATTTGGTAACGAAATCGGCCACTTGCAAGAGGATAACACTCCTTCTTAGGCGAGGCCTGACATGGTTGCAATGCTTGCAATCGAAGACGACTGTGCCTTTCCATGCAGTTCCTTTACCGGACCCGGCGAGGCCTCTCCGGCGAAATCGTTTTCAACACCAGCATGATCGGTTACCAGAAGATACTTACCGATCCGTCCAATTGCGGACAAATGATGACGATGAAACTGAATATCCATTAAATTTTAATCAAGGAGACAGTACGAATGAAAAATCCGAGTGAATCAGCCTCAAAGCTCAAAGAACTTATCAATCATGCTATCCAAGACCTTGAAGTAACACCGGATGAGTATCAAAAAATCATGGACTGTGCTCACGATGATAGTCATATCGACAGGGAGGAAAAGACCTTGCTATCTCAATTTCAGGGAATGTTAAACAACGGGACCATCAAGCGGGTAAAGGGCTAAATAAGTTATCCTGCTTACTAGGGGCGGGGGGTGTCTTGCTTGTTGTCGTCGCCTTCTTTCCCGGTTGGCTATTTCACCATGATGTTAGCGCGTGAGGTCATCACAGACTTAAGCCAACTATTGAGCTCCAGCGCATGCAATCGCCAACGGAGGGTTTCAGAGTCAAGGCACCGAGGGGAAGGCCGTAATCATCTGCTGCGAACCCATGGCAACGCAGGATCTGAAGTCCTCCGGCTTTCCCGGAACGGGTAAACAATGCAGTAAATTGTTCCTGTCCCTGTATTCACGATATATGACATCCATAAAACCAGATATGTAATTGGATATTAGTTATGATAACATGTTTTTAGATACGCTTTTCCATGTTGTTTATACAACATTGGGGTTTACTTGACGCCGAGAGCGCCTGTGGTCTGACGGCAAAGTTTCTTCGCGGCGAAAGTGATTCTGATAATTATAACCAAAGATAAAAAATTCTCCAAAGGAGCTCAATTATGAAAGAAGAAAGAGACATTGAAAAAACATATCCAAAGAAAGATTTTGTCGACAAGTTAAGACGATTGGCAGATTCGATTGAAAATGGAACAAAATTTGAGATTCAAATTGCAGGGGAAAGGGTATACGTTCCAGTAAGAGCTGTATTCAGCATTGAACATGAAAGAGAAGGTAGAGAAGAAGAAATCGAATTCCAAATTAGATGGGAAAGTGAATAGTTAGATTGTGTAAATTTTTGTGAAGCCTTCAGAAAAGAAAGGTTTTCTTTAATCATCATATAAAAAACAGGAGTCCCAAACACCATGGCTGACATGAACAAAATACTTGGCCAATTGCTTGGCAGCGGTGCAGTTGGAGGTTTTGCGGGTGGGCTGGCCGGCGGAATTGCCAGTAATCTGCTGACCAGCAAGTCTGGCCGAAAAATTGGAAAAAATGCTCTCAAGATGGGCGGGATTGCCGCAGTCGGTGCGCTTGCCTTTGCCGCATTCCAGCGTTACAACACCGGTAAAGCTACCGTCCCCGGGATTTTGCCGCAAACTACCAAAGCTGAACTCCTTCCGGCTCCTGAGGGTTCGGCTTTTATACCAGCAAAAAACGATTATGCAGGTCAGGAAGCATTGGGGTTGACACTGGTTCGCGCAATGATTGCGGCGGCACGCTCAGACGGAAGACTCGATGCCCAGGAAAGTCAGGCCATTTTCCAGCGAATTGAGTCCTTAGGGCTGGATCCCGAAAACCAGGCGTTGCTGGTGGCGGAAATTGGCCGCCCGGTAGACATGGATTTAATAATCCACAGTGCCTCCAGCGCCGAAGTGGCGGCTGAAATATACATAGCCTCGTTGCTTGCCATCGATGTGGATACCGCAGCCGAGCAGTCTTATTTGGCCATGCTGGCTGCACGTCTGAATATTCCGCCTGAGTTGGCCACAGAGTTGCGCAGTCAAGTTGAGGCGCAAACGGGGATCTAAGCAATGAACTTGGCTATAAAAAACAACCGCAATTGAGAGAATTGCTGCGAGAGACCAGAGTATCTATAGAGCATCAATTTTCATTTTTTAATAACAGTAACAATAGGTGAAAAATTTTCCACGTATTAGCGTATTATGGGCGAAAAGTGGAAAATGAGCCGTCAAATTTTCCACTTTTAGTTTTTAAGATATGCTCAATTTAAAACTTTCACCCAACCAACACGATTTTTCAGTGGAAATCAAGAAAATTCAAATGAAATATTTAAACATAAATGGTGGAGGCGGCGGGAGTCGAACCCGCGTCCGAAAACATTCCACCCAGACCTCTACATACTTATCCTGAACTTTGTATCTCGCCTTGCGGAACTCCTCCAGGCGGGATGTCCGCAAAGCCAACCTGCTAAAATTTCGCCTTACCCGTTACAGG
>JBAPYE010000253.1:0-1709 GCA_049284575.1 Desulfobacterales bacterium | reverse complement strand
TCCTCGTCATCGGGGCGCACGCGCTCCAGAAAATCAGCGATGTCGGCGTAGAGCCGCTGCCGGCGAGCGGCCACGATCCGCTCCCGGGTCTGGACGCCCAAGGCCTTCACGGACAGCCACCCCACCCGCAGGGCGCTCCCCCGCCCCTGCCAGCGGACCGTGCTGCGGTTGACGTCCGGCGGCCGCACCGTCAGGCCCATGCGCCGGGCCTCCGAGACGTAGGCGAAGGTGCTGTAAAAGCCGCCCTGGTTGCTGATCACGGCCGCCATGAACTCCGCCGCGAAATGGGTTTTTAGGTAGGCCGCCTGAAACGACACCCGGGCATAGCTGGCGCTGTGGGGCTTGCAGAAGGAGTAGCCGGCAAAGCTCATCATCATCTTCCAGACGGCCGCGATCTGCGCCGGTGAAAGCCCATGCGCCCGGGCGCCGGCGGCAAACCGCTGCCGGTAATCCGCCAGCCGGTGCGTCCGGTCCTTTTTGGCCATGACCTTGCGCAGCCCGTCGGCGTCGACGTCGGAGAAGCCCGCCAGGGCCACGGCCGCACGGGAAACGTCCTCCTGGTAGACCATGATGCCGTAGGTTTCGGCCAGCACGTCGGCCAGCAGGGGATGCACCGGCTGCCAGGCGCCGCCCCGCAGCCGGCGGACATACTCGCGGATCAGCGCGTTGGCCGCCGGCCGGATGATGCTGCTGTGGATCACGAGGTGCTCGAAATCGCCGACCCCGGTCTTTTGCTGCAGCAGGCGGGTGGCCGGGCTCTCGATGTAGAAGCACCCCATGGTCTCGCCGCGCGCCAGCCGGGCGCGGGTGGCCGGGTCGGCTTCGGGGTCCCAGTGCGCCTCGTCGAAGGCAAGCCCGTTGCGGCGCAGGTTGGCCAGGGCGTCGCGGATCACGCCGAGACTGCGGTTGCCCAGCAGATCGATCTTGACCAGCCCGCCGGCCTCGGCCCCCTCCTTCTCCCACTGGATCACCGGCACCCCCTTGGGGGCCGGCTGCACCGGCACATAGGTCGCCACCGGCTCGGGGGTGATCACCACCCCGCCGGGGTGCACCGCGATGTGGCGCGGAACCCCGATCAGACGCTGGGCGATGCCGACAATCCGCGGCCACGGCTGGGGGAAATCGATGCCGCCCAGCTCCGGCAGCCCCTGCAGGCGCTCCAGGAGGTCCTCGCCGGCACCTGCCGCCCGCCAGAACCACGGCAGCCGCCGGGACACCCGGCCGATCTCGCGCTCACCGAGGCCGAACACCCGGGCGGTTTCGCGGATCGCCATGCGCGGCTGAAAGCCGATGTGGCTGCAGACCATGGCGGCGTGCGCGCCGTGGCGGGCGAGCACGTCCGCCAGGACGGCGTCGCGCTCGTCCCAGGCGAAATCGACGTCGATATCCGGCGGGTCCGTGCGGCCGGGGTTCAGGAAGCGCTCGAAGTAGAGGTTGTGCGCGACCGGGCAGACGTTGGTGATGCCCAGGCAGTAGGCCACCAGCGAGGCCGCGCCGCTGCCGCGGCCGCAGATGCGCGGACTGCGGGCGACGATGTCGCGCACCACCAGGAAATAGGCGGCAAACCCCATCCGGCCGATGATCTGCAGCTCGTGCTCGAGCCGCTCCACGACACTCTCGCAGAGGTCCGCCCCGTAGCGCCGGCGGGCGCCGGCATATGCGGCCGCACGCAGCAATTCATCGGCCGGGCGCCCGCCGCCGGTCCAGGG
>JBAPYE010000252.1:0-11280 GCA_049284575.1 Desulfobacterales bacterium | reverse complement strand
CCCCACCCCTCCGCTGGCGGCCCTTTGATTCCGCACCCGCGCCTCACGGGCGAGCCCCCCGCCCCTCGGGGGCGAGTTGATCCGGACGCACCGCCCGGAAGCCCAAAACCCGACCGCCGTTTGTTTGCGCAAAGAGTTGCGCGTGCGCGCGGCGGCCGAATGGCAGGGCCTCAAACCCCATGGGTCCCAGGATGCGGCTGCCCACCACAAAATAGGCGGTCTCGGCGCTGATCCACTCGCCGCTGGCGAAATCCCTGACCCACGTCCAGAAGGGCGCGCGTACATCTTCCCCGTAGGCTGCCGGATTTTTTAGAAACTCGAAGAGGCATTGGGTCGAACAAAAATGGTGGACGCGGCCCTCAGCCCCGATCACTTGGCACTGATGGCGGGGGTAACGCGCGGGGAACATCTGGCAGACCGGGCATTCGTCCCGGCCGTCCGCCGGCAGCACGATTTTACCCGTCGCCAGCCGCTGCCCTCCGATCACCCGGTTCTCAGCCGCCAGACCGGCTTGAGCGGCAGCCAGTGCTGCGGCAAAATTAACCGAGCGGCCACCGCAGTCGGCGGCGAACGCCCGCGCCGCTTCGGCCGATTCAAACGCCGGTTTGCTCTCCGCCGTCATCGTCCCTTTGGCCCGTGAACCGATCACGAAAGTGGCCTCCTCGGCGGGCACCATCGTTTGCGGGTCGAGATAGAGCGCCACCCTCACCTGGCGGGGGGGCTCGCCGGATTTGACGGCCAGATCCGCCAGACAGTGCAGTGAGCAGACGGCCTGGGGGCCGCTTGAACTTTCAAAGGAAATCCAGGTCCTGGCCCACATGGATCGCTGCATACCGCAGTTGGGGCAACGGCCCAGATAGTGTTCCTGGGGCGGGGCGAGGGGGTGCGGCACGTCGCAGGGCCCCTGGGCCATTGCGGGTCGCGGCATGCTAAAAACCGCAGCCAGGCCTGCGAGCAGAAACCAGATCCTCCAACCGCCGCGGGTGTCCAGCATGTCATGCTCCTTTTCATCAGATGTGTACTTTAAAAAGATCCGCGCGCCGATGGGCCAAAAAGTAGCGCATGCGGTGCCCGCGGATATTTTCCAGGTCCCCGCGCTTCAGGTCGATACACAACATCGTTTCTTCGGTGCTCAGGGTTTGCGCCAGGATTTGGCCGGAGGGCCCGATGGCCACCGCCACTCCCGGAAAGCATAGCCCGCGCCCATTTGCGCCGACGTGATTGACAGCCGCGACAAAAACGCCGTTGTCAAAAGCGCGCGCCGGCAGGTGGCGGCGCCAGGAGGCCAGTTTGGCCGCGGGGGTCCCCCGGGGCGAGGCATGCGGCATCAGAATGAGGTCGGCCCCCGCCAGCGCCATGTGGGTCGAAAGCTCCGGAAAATGGGCGTCGTAGCAGAGTTGAACGCCGAAGCGCCACCCGTTGGTGGTGAACAGCGGCACGTGGTCTCCGGGGCTATAGCGGCCGATCTCCGGCGGCGCGATATGGAGTTTGCGGTAGGCCTGGGGTGCTGTCCCGGGGACGATGACCACCTGGGTGGCAAACACCTGCCCCTGCCCCACGCCCTTTTCGATCAGGCCGGCCAAAAGCGTTATGTTGCACGCCTCCGCCAATTGCGACAGCCGGCGACTGCTCGGCCCGGGAACCGGCTCGGCCTGCAAACGGGCGTCCCGCGAGATATCGTATCCGGAGATGTTGAGTTCCGGGAAACAGACCAGGTCGGCGCCGGCGGCAGCCGCCTTCCGACCCCAGGCGACGGTGCGTTCCAGGTTGACGGCCGGCGAATCCGGTCGTGAGTGAAACACAACCACTGCAATCCGAAGATCGTTCAGCATGGGCCTGGGGTTCCGGCAAAAGGGCCGCAGCATGGCCCTTAAAGATCGAAATGGGCCTTGATTTTGAACACGCGCGTGGCCGGAAGGTTGAGGATTCCGGTGACTCCGGTTTTGCGTGAAATTTCGGAGAGGTTTGTCGTGATTTCGTCCATCGACGGGGCGATGAAAGTAAACCAGATGTTAACGTGGTTGTCCCGCTGGTAATTGTGGGTCACACCGGGATAGGCATTGACCACGGCGCTGAAGGCCGCCACCTGGTCTTCAGGCACCGTTGCGGCACACAGGGTGCTGACAAACCCCAGCTTGTCTGGGACAAAATTTCCTCCGATGCGCCGAATGATGCCGCGGGCCTTCAGCCGCGTCAACCGTTCCAAAACTTCTTTTTCGCTGAGCCCGAACTCCTCGCCAATGGCCGCGTAGGGTCGCGAGGTCAAGGGGAAGTCGGATTGGATGCGGTTTAAAATCGCCCTGTCGGTATCATCCATTTTGGCCCGGTTCATTCCTTGAAGGCCCCTTCCCATATCCGCACGTGCAGTTGTCGCCGGCGCGGGCCGTCAAACTCGCAGAAAAAGACCGCCTGCCAGGTTCCCAGCACCAGACGGCCGTCCGCGATGGCCAGGGTTTGCGAGGCGCCCACCAGGGTGGATTTGATATGGGCGGCTGAATTGCCTTCCAGATGACGGTAATCGGCCTGCCAGGGAATCACCTGGTTGAGGACCTTCAGAATATCTGTCGGGACGCTGGGATCGGCATTCTCATTGATGGTAACCGCTGCGGTCGTGTGGGGCACAAACAGCAGGCAGAATCCCGTTTTTACGCCACAACCCGCCACCATCGCCTGGAGCTTTGCGGTAACATCGATGAACTCTGTGCGGGAATTGGATTGAATTGAAAGCAGCATGACGGTTGTCTCGCATGGTGCCGGCGGCGCGGGCAACAGGGGCCATCAAACCGGGGCCCGCCCCCGTAAAACCGCCTGTCGGCACACCCACTCGGCTGAGCGTGCGGTGACTTAACCGCCGCATCCTCCGGCGCCGAAACTCCATAGAACCAAAAGAAAAAGGCCCTGTACACAGGCAGGGCCTTTTTTTTCACACTGACAACACCGGATAAATCATTTCACGCCGATTGGCCTAGACGCATCCGGTCGGCTTCGGCAGACCCGCCATCTTACAGGCTCCCTTGCCCGGTCCTGAGGGGAACAGCTCGTAGATGTGTTTCAGCTTGAAACCGGTGACCTTGGAGAGAACGCGGACCATGGGGGCGATACCGTTTTTCTCGTAGTAGTCCTGAAGGACGGAGATGACTTTCTTGTGCTCGTCGTTCAGCTCTTCAATGCCTTCCTGAGCCTTGACGTACTGAACCCATTCTTCGCATTTGCCGTCTTGGTAATTACCGATGAAGCCGTCTTCGTCCACTTCAAAACTCTTGCCCATGAATTCAACTGTCGCCATTTTTTAAAACCTCCTTTTGATTACCAAATTACTGGCTTTTCGCCGGTTATCCTCAACTGGTCTGAATTTAGTCAAGATTTTCTATAATATTGCACCCGCCTTGTCAACACGAAAAAACACGGTTGCGCCCGGCTGACTGCACCTGCCGCTGGGCTCCTGTTGCGCCGCGGCTTTGGTGTGGCGGCCGTGAGCTAAAACTCCTTGGGCATGTCGTTGAGCTGTGCCAGCGTGAAAACCGGGCCATCCTTGCAGACAAAGTCTTTTCCGATGTTGCAGCGGCCGCAGATGCCGATGCCGCACTTCATCCGCATTTCAAGGGACATGATGATCTGATCGTGGTCGTAGCCGAGCTTGTCGAGAACCGGCTGGGTAAACTTGATCATGATGGGCGGCCCGCAGATGATGGCATAGGTATCGGGGTCTGCCGGAGGGGCTTTCTGCTCGGTGATGGTGGGCACGAAACCGATGTTGTACTTCCAGTCGGGATCGTCGGTACCGTCCACCGTGATGTGCATGTGGATATCGTCGCGCCTCTCCCAGGCGGCCAGTTCTTCGCCGTAGAGCAGCATTCCCGGGTTGCGGGCCCCGTAGATGACGTGAATGTCTTTAAACTTCGGTCGATTGGCCGGCTCCAAGATGTACACGATGGAGGCGCGCAGGGTGGTAAAGGCAAACCCGCCGCCGATGATCACGACGTTTTTGCCCTCGAGGACATCCCAGGGATAGCTGTTGCCCAAGGGCCCCCGAACCCCCATGATATCGCCGACCTTCATGTTGTGCAGGAAGGAGGACACCAGCCCGACCTTGTTGACGGTGAACTTGACGAATCCCTTTTCGGTGGGGGAGGAGGCGATCCCGATGGGAATTTCGCCCTTGCCCGGGATGGACAGCTCGGCAAATTGGCCGGCACGGTAGGCAAAGCGCCCCTCGTCGTCGGGATCCAGAAAAACGAATTTGAAGGTTTTCAGATTCCGGTCTTCGGTTTCGGTGATGATCTCCTCGATCCGGACCGGGTAAGGCAGATATGGATTGCGCACGCTGTACCCCCTTTTCTCACGCAGCCGGTATGGCGCAGGCCGTGGCGTCGAAGTGATTCATCAGGTTGCACACCCTGCGGATATCGATGTTGACCGGACAAAGCCGGATACAGCGCCCGCAACCGACGCACTGAATGCCGTCGTCATATTTGTCGACGTAGTATTTCAGTTTGTGCATGAAGCGTTGGCGCACCCGCTGGGTCTTCTGGCTGCGCGGGTTGTGGCCCGACCCGTGAAGGGTGAACAGCGGAAACATGCAGCTGTCCCAATTGCGGTAGCGGATGCCGTCTTTTCCGGAGACCTCGTCCTGGATGTCAAAGCACCAGCAGGTGGGGCAGACATAGGTGCAGGTGCCACAGTTGATGCAAGAGAAGGCCACCTCTTGCCAAAAGGGGGCATCGAACAATTGATTGGTTTTCTGGTCTTTGAGCTTGGCGGTCGGGACCCGCGACACGATCCGCTCCTCGGCCTCGCCGCGCAGTTCCTGGAGGCGGCGTTCGGCCGGCTCGGCATCGGTTGCGGTGCGCCAGCCGGCGGCCTGCACAAGGGCCTCGCCCTTGGGACTCAGCACTTTGGCCAGGTATTCGGCGCCTTCGTCCACCAGCAGCAGATCCAGGCCGGCTTCGTGAAAGGGGCCGCTGCCGGCCGTGGTGCAAAAGCAGGTGCTGCAGGGGTGGCTGCAGGCCAGACCGACGAAGGTGGTGGCCTCATAGGCCTGGACCCAGTATGGATCGCGGTATTCGGGGGTGTCGAAGTTTTTTTGCACCAGCCGGAAGGCCCCGGCGTCACAGGGTCGGATGCCGATCACGGCGCGCGGGGTGTAATCCTTGTCGGCCTCACGCAGGACGTGGTGGTCGTCGCGGGTTTCATCCAGCGAGAATTCAAACATTTTCTCCGACTGCGGGTAAATGAGGGCTTTGGGCGAGCGACGGGTGTTGACGTAAGCCATGTCCGGCCGTTCCCGCGCCTCAAGCGCCTTGAACTCGTGAAAATTCCCCTCCTTGACCGGCCCGAACAGGCGGTAAGCCGCACCGAGTCGATCCAGCCCCGCCTCCCACTCCTTTTTGTCGATTTTTAAAAACTTCATCTTGAATGCCTTTATAGCGGCGCCTGACCGTCCAGGAACCGGCGCCACCGAATTATTTTATGAAAATTTCGGGGTCATCGACCTTGTAGGTGTCCAGCGGCGGACGCTGGTCAAGTGACATCCCGGCCTCCCAGCCGTAGAGCTCGAGGCAGTCTTTTTCAAGCTTTTTGGTGAAGACCCGCATGTTGATCCCCACCGGGCAGGCCCTTTCGCAGGCGCCGCAATCGGTGCAGCGCCCGGCGCAGTGATAGGCCCGCAGGAAGTGAAAGGTCCGGGTGTCGACGGGGTCGATGCTTTTGCCGACCCACTGGGGCCGGGATTCATCCACGAAACAGGTCGGGCAGTAGCACAGCGGGCAGGCATTGCGGCAGGCATAGCAGCGGATGCAGGACGCCAGCAGCTCGTCGAAATGCGCCCAGCGCTCCTGGACATCCATCGCCTCGATGCGGCGTTCTTCCACGTAGCGGTCGACATCCTGCTGTTCCGCCACCGGCTCGGCGGCCAGTTCGTCGTAAATCACCGGGTTGCGATGAATGCAGAGGCGGCAGTTGGCCTGTAGCACATCCGCCTTGGCAAAGGTTTCCTCAAAGCCCCGGCCGGAGACCACCACCCGGTCTTCGGCCTCGACCACCTTGAGGATCTCGCCTTCAACCAGGTCGTTGATCCGGTGCCGATCGATCATTCCCTGGCAGGGCACACCGATGATGTAAAGCTGCTCGCGCTTGATCTTGTTTTCGATGATGTGGGTGACGATGTTGCGCGAATCACAGCCCTTGGCCAGCACTGCGATCTTCTCCTTGCGGTCGGTGAGGTAGTTGGCCAGATTGATGCCGCAGTTGCTGTCCCACACCAGGGTGGCGGCTTCCAAGGGGTTTTTGACGAAAAACGGTTCGTTCATCATGGGAACGGTTCCCTTGCGAAAACCGATGACCATTTCGACCGTTTTCTCGGTGAGAAGCCTTGCGGCGATTTCTCTTATTTTTTCGATATATCCTGTCATGTTAAGCCACCTTGGCCACGGTTTTGACAAAGTTCCGATTGGGGCCCAGCGCTTTGATGCTGGCGGTCACGTCCTTGACCACCTCGACAAACTTGTTGGACTCGGCCGATGATACCCACGAGAGCTGAATCCGGTCCGGCTCGATCCCCATGTGGGCCATGAGATTTCGAAACAATTCGTATTTCCGACGGGCGTAGTAATTACCTTCCAGGTAATGGCAGTCGCCGGGATGTCAACCGGAAACCCAGACGCCGTCAGCCCCCTGGCGCAACGCCGCCAGGGCGAACTTGGGGCTCATGCGACCGGTACAGGGAATCCGGATGACCCGGATGTTGGGGGGATACTGCATCCGGCTCACCCCGGCCAGGTCGGCCGCGCCGTAGCTGCACCAGTTGCAGAGAAACGCAACGATTTTGGGCTCCCACTCCGACATTGGACGCTCTCCTTCTCTAAAAGATGCGCATGGCGCCGGCCGCCATGACGGCCGGCGCCGTTGGTTAGATAGACTCGATCATGGCAAAGATCTGGTCGTTGTCAAATCCCCGCAGCCGGATGGCGCCCGAGCGGCAGGAGGCCACGCACAGGCCGCACCCCTTGCAGAGCGCCGGGTTGATCTGGGCTTTGCCGGCAAACATCCCCTTCTCGGTAAAAGACGGCGCCGAGTAGGGGCAGATGGCCACGCAGACCCCGCAGCTGCTGCAGACGGCCTGCTGCACCGAGGCGACCTCGCCGCTGGTGTGGATCTTTTCCCGCGCGAGAAGGGTCACCGCCCGCGAAGCCGCGGCCTGACCTTGAACCACGGATTCGTCAATCGACTTGGGGTAGTGCGCCAAGCCGCAGAGGAAGACGCCGTCGGTGGCGAATTCCGAGGGCCCCAGCTTGGCGTGACGCTCCACAAAAAACCCGTCGGCATTCAATGGCACCTTGAAGAACTGGGCCAGCTGCTCATCCCGGGAAGGCAAGATGGCCGTCGCCAGGTTGATCAGATCGGCGTCGATCGCCAGCGGCAGCCCCAGTATGTGGTCGGTCACCCGCACCCTGAGCTGCCCGTCGTCGACCGTCACCTCGGGCTTGTGGTCCGGGCTGTAGCGAATAAAGATAACCCCGGCCTCGCGGGCCTCCTTGTAGATCGCCTCCCGTTCGCCGTAGGTCCGGATATCGCGGTAGAGAATGTAGATGGTGGTCTCGGGGTTGCGGCGCTTGAATTCCAGGGCGGATTCAATCGCGTGCGTGCAGCAGACCCGGGAGCAATAGGGCCGCTCGGGTTCACGCGAACCGACGCACTGGATGAACACCGCGGAGCCCACGGTTTTGAGGGCCGGATCATCGGTGCTGAACATGCGGTCCACCTCCAGGCTGGTTTTGACCCGCGGGTCCTGGCCGTAGAGGTATTCAGTCGGTTTGTATTCGACCCCGCCGGTGGCGACCACCGCCACGCCGTGTTCGATGACCTCTTGAACATCGCCCGCGGCGAGGGTGGATTTGAAGTTCCCCACGAACCCCTCCAGGCCCGCCAGGCGCGTTTGCAGGTGCAGGCGGATGTTCTCCTGGGCTTCCACCGCCCCGATCAGTTCGGCGACCCGCGCCTGGATATCTTCCCCTTTCCAGGTCCGGTAAAGGTTCAGGGCCTGCCCGCCCAGGCGGTCGGATTTTTCCACCAGGTGGGTTTCGTACCCTTGGCGGGCCAGGCTGAGGGCGCTGGTCATGCCGGCAATCCCGCCGCCGACAACCATCGCCGCCTGGTTGATGTTGAGCTCCGTTTCCTGCAGCGGCTCTTTCAGGGCCACCTTGGCCACCGCCATGCGCACCAGATCCTTGGCCTTTTCGGTGGCGATTTCGGGGTTGTTTTTGTGGACCCACGAGTCCTGGTTGCGGATGTTGACCATCTCGAACAGGTAGCGGTTCAGACCCGCATTGATGAGGGTTTCCTGAAAGAGCGGCTCATGGGTCTTGGGGGTGCAGGCCGCCACGACGATGCGGTTGAGGTTTTGCTCCCGGATGATTTCGGTCATCTTGTCCTGGGTGTCCTGGGAGCAGGAATAGAGGTTGTCGGCCACGAACTCCACATAGGGCATGCTCTTGGCATAATCCCGTACGGCGGGCACGTCCACCACCCCGGCGATGTTGATGCCGCAGTTGCAGACAAAAACGCCGATCCGGGGGCGCTCGCCGACCACATTGGTTTCGGGGATGATCTCCGGCACCAGGGTCAGGGTGTTGCGCGCCGCACTCAGCATCTCGCCTGCCGCGGTGGCCGCGGCGCTGGCATCCACCACCGACTGGGGGATGTCCTTGGGCCCCTGGAAAGCGCCGCAGACAAAGACCCCCGGCCGCGAGGTCGCCACGGGTGCGAAGCTGCTGGTCTGGCAGAAATTTCCCGGGGTCAGGTCAATGTCCAGCGACCGCGCCAGCGCCACCAGTTCCGGCGGGGTTTCCAGCCCGACGGAGAGGACGATCATGTCGAAGACCTCTTCGACCATTTCGCCGCTTTCGGTCACGTAGCGGATTTCCAGGTCATCGCTGCCGGCCAGCGGCCGGATGGTGTGCACCCGGGAGCGCACGAAGCGGATGCCGTGATCCTTTTTGGCCCCCTCGTAGTAACGCTCGAAGTCCTTGCCGAAGGTCCGCATGTCCATAAAGAAGATGCTGCAGTCCAGATCCTCGCCGGCATGCTCCTTGGAAATCATGGCCTCCTTGATGGCGTACATGCAGCACACCGAGGAGCAGTAGCTGTTGTCGCAGCGGTTCTGGTCGCGGGAGCCGACACACTGAAACCAGGCGATCTTTTTGGGTTCCTTGTGGTCCGAGGGCCGCACCAGGTGCCCGCCGAAAGGACCGGAGGCCGACAGGATGCGCTCGTACTGCATCGAGGTGACGACGTTGGGCAGGCTGTCGTAGCCGTAAAAGTCCAGCTTCGACGGGTCGTAGGGCTTGAAACCGGGGGCCAGCACGATCGCCCCCACGTCCAGATTTTCGGTGTGCGGCTGCTCGGCATGCGTGGCCAATGTCAGGGCACCCGCACCGCAGACCTTGACGCACTCGAAACACTCGCAGCAGACCATGCAGTTGAGGCACTTGGCGGCCTCGGCCACGGCCTGTTCCTCGCTGAAGCCTTTTTCCACCTCGTCAAAGCCCGCCAGGCGGGCCGCCATCGGGATACGATCCATCTGCGCCCGGGGCTGCCACGCCAGGTGCGCGGGGATCGGGTTGAAATCCTGCTGGGGCGCCTCCAGCGGCTCGCGGTCGGCCGCGAGGTCGGCACCATCGATAAAGCGGGCGATGGAAACCGCCGCTTCCCGCCCGGCGGCCACCGCACCGATGGCGATCCAGGGCCCCGACTGGGCGTCACCGCCGGCAAAAACCCCCTTGCGGCTGGTTTCGCAGGTCACCGGATCGGCGACAATCGTGCCCCAGGCGGTCAGCTCGACCCCGCTGGAGCCTTCCAGAAACCCCGGGTTGACCCGCTGCCCGATGGCCGGGATAATGGTATCGCAGGCCACCACGAATTCACTGCCCGCGATCGGCACCGGCCGGCGCCGGCCGCTTTTATCCGGCTCGCCCAGCGCCATGCGCAGACACTCCAACCCGGCGACCTTCCCGTTTTCGACCACCACCGAAACCGGGGCCAGCAGAAAATCGATCTCGACGCCCTCTTCCAGGGCGTCCTCGACCTCCTCGTTGCGCGCCGGCATCTCCGCACGCGTCCGGCGGTAGAGGATGCTGACCTTCGCGGCCCCCATCCGCAGGGCCGAGCGGGCCGCATCGATCGCCACATCCCCACCGCCCACGATCACCACGTGCCCCGCGACCGTCTTGCGCTCGTAAAGCGCCGCCTCCCGCAGGAAGCGCACGCCGGTGACCACCCCCTCGGCGTCTTCATCGGGGATGTTGAGCTTCATGCTGGCATGCGCCCCCACGGCCAGATAGACCGCCTGGTAGCCATCGGCCGCGAGGCTGTCCAGGGTGATATCGCGCCCTAAGGCGGTGTTGTAGCGAATCTCGACCCCCAGGCGGGTGACCGCAGCGATTTCCTTTTCCAGCACCGCAGGCGGCAACCGGTAATCGGGGATCCCCACCCGCAGCATCCCGCCGCCCACCGGCAGGGCCTCGAAAATCGTGGTCTGAAAGCCTTCCAGGGCCAGAAAATAGGCGGCCGTCAAACCCGCTGGACCCGCCCCGATGATGGCGACCTTCTCTTGGCGGGGGCTGATCTCCGGCAGCGGGGTTTCTTCCACATCCACCTGATCGGCGACAAACCGCTTAAGAGTGCAAATCGAGATCGGGGCATCCACCTCCTGGCGCCGGCAGGCATCTTCGCAGGGGTGCGGACAGACCCGGCCGATCACCCCCGGCAGCGGCAGGGTGCGCTGGATGACCGCCAGGGCCTCGGGGTATTTCTGCTGGGCCACCAGGGACACGTAGCCGTGGGCGTTGACATGGTTGGGGCAGCCCTGGGTGCAGGGGGAGCGGTCTTTTTTGCTGATCGCGTAAGCCCCCGGAACCGCCTGGGCGTATGGCCGGAAGGTGGCCTTGCGGCTGCCCAGCCCCTGCTCGAAGACGCTCGGCAGACTCACCGGGCAGACCTCGGCGCAGTCGCCGCAGCCGGTGCATTTTTTAAGATCGATGTAGCGGGCGCCGGTGTTCAGGGTGACGTTGAAATTCCCCGCCGCGCCCGTGACTTCCTTGATTTCCGAAAGGGTGTGCAACGCGATGTTCAGATGCCGGCCGACCTCGACCAGTTTGGGGGAGATAATTCACATGGCACAGTCGTTGGTGGGAAAGGTCTTGTCCAGCTGCGCCATGGCCCCACCGATGGACGGGCTTTTTTCGACCAGGTGAACGTAATACCCGGAATCGGCAAGATCCAGGG
>JBAPYE010000251.1:0-4810 GCA_049284575.1 Desulfobacterales bacterium | reverse complement strand
GAACAGCACTGGACGCAGGCCATCGGTGTGCTGCCGGGCGCTGAAACCCGGGTGCCGGTGGAACTGATGGAATAGGAGGCGGGACGGATGAACGCATCGATAAAACGGGCCCTGGCATGCTGTCTGTTGGTTATAGCGCTTCCCGCCGGGGTGGAAGGGGCGTCGGCTATTCCGGCGCCGGAAGACGTCGCCGGCCGTAAAAATCAGGCTGTAATCGCTTCAAGCCGGACGGGAGCGCCCACGGCTGCGCGGCTGGTTGATGTCCGGTCGGTCCTGCAGCGCCTCGCAAAGGGGGACCCCCTGGTGCTCGTGGATGTGCGCAGTCCCGAGGCCTTTGAGCGGGTCCGGATTCCCGGATCCCTCAACATCCCCCTGCAGTTCATCCGGACCAAGCCCTTTCTCAAACCCACGTCGGTGGTGCTGGTCAACGAGGGCTTTGACCTGCAGCCGCTGGCACGGGAATGCGAGCGGCTTGAATCGGCCGGGTTTGCGGCGTCGGTCGTCAGCGGCGGCCTGTGTGCCTGGCACCGGGCGAATGGTTCCCTGGAAGGAGATCTTGGGGCGGCCGCGGAGTTCAACCGGGTCACGCCCCAGGCCGTTTTTCTGGAAAAGGACATGGCCTCCCGCCTGGTGGTGGACGTCTCCGGGGTGCAGTCACAGATGTCACGGGAAAAATTCCCGCATGCTGTGCACGTGCCCTTGGAAGAAGATCCGGCCGCTGTTTTGGATCGCCTGCAAGCGGTGCTGGACCTAAAGCCCGAATGGGGACTGCTGGGGCCCCTTGTCATCGGTGAAAGCGGTCATGAGTACGACCGGATGGAGCAGGCGCTTCGGCAGGGCGGCTTCAAACACGTCTTTTTCCTGACCGGGGGGATCGCAGCCTACCGCCGCTATCTGACGGATCTCGCCCGCCTGTGGTCGCCGCGGGAAAGCCGGGTCAAGACCATCACCCCCTGTCCCACCTGCGGTGACGGCGACGGGCGGGGTGCCGAAGACTGAACCGATCCCAAAAAAACGGGCGGCAGGAAAAAAGAAGGGGAAAAGGGTGAAACCAAAGCACCGTGGGGATAAACCGGAGGGCAATCGGCGGGACCGGCGGCAAAAGGCTGCAATTTCCGGCGCAAACGTGGTCACTGCCGGCTTTTGGGGGGCGATGATCGCGCTGCTGATTGCCGCGGCCTGTGTTCCCCCGGCCGCTCAGGCCGAGACCCTGGTGCGCGGCATCATCAGTGAAAACACCACCTGGCGCCGCTCGGAAAGCCCTTACATCGTCACCGCGGACATAACGGTGCGGGGAACGAGTGCGGCGGCGGCGGTCCTGACGGTCGAGCCGGGGGTGGTGGTGCGGTTTATGCCGGGGACGGGCCTGACCATCGGCTACAGTTCCTACAAGGGTGCCCTGGACGCCCGGGGCACCACGGCGGCGCCGATCGTCTTCACCTCGAACGCCGCCGCCCCGGCTCCCGGGGATTGGAAAGCCCTCTGCTTTTACGACGCCACCGATGACGAATCGACGGTGCTGGAAAACTGCGTGGTCGAATACGGCGGCGCCACATACAACAGCGCTGTTTACTGCTACCACGCAGCACCCACCATCCGCAGCAGCGTTGTTCGGCTTAGCGGTGGCCACGGCGTTCGACTTTACTATTCCACGCCCATCCTGGAAGCCAACCAGATTGTCCAAAATCGTGAGGACGGCATCTACGGCGACAGCGGCTCCGGTGCCCGCATCGCGGATAACGTGCTACGGGACAACGGCGGCAGCGGGCTCAATCTCTACCCCGACAGCGTGCGCCACACCTCCGGCAACAGCGGTTCGGGAAACGGCCGGCATGGTTTCCAGATCAGGGGCGGGAACGTCACGGCCAGCGGCGTCTGGCCGAAACAACAGCTGCCTTACGTTGTCTCAGGGGATGTAACGGTGCGGGGAACCAGCGCGGCGGCGGCGGTCCTGACCATCGCGCCGGGGGTGGTGGTGCGGTTTATGCCGGGGACCGGCCTTACCATCGGCTACAGTTCCTACAAGGGTGCCCTGGACGCCAGCGGCACCGAAACGGAGCCGATTGTTTTCACCTCGAACGTCGCCGCCCCGGCTCCCGGGGATTGGAAGGCCCTCTGCTTTTACGATGCCACCGATGACGAATCGACGGTGCTGGAAAACTGCGTGGTCGAATACGGCGGTGCCACTTACAACAGCAGCGTCTACTGCTATTATGCCGCGCCCACCATCCGCAACAGCGTTTTCCGGTTTGGTGGTGGCCACGGAATCCGACTTTACTATTCTACGCCCACCCTTGAAGGCAACGCAATTAGCGGCAACGCCCTGGACGGCATTTACGGCGACAGCGGCTCCGCTGCCCGCATAACGGATAACGTGCTTCGGGACAATGGCGGCAGCGGGCTCAACCTCTACCCCGACAGCGTGCGCCACACCTCCGGCAACAGCGGTTCGGGAAATGGCCGGCACGACTTTCAGATCAGGGGCGGGAACGTCACGGCCAGCGGCGTCTGGGCCAAGCAGCCCCTACCGTACGTTGTCAGCGGGGATGTGACGGTGCGGGGGTCGGCCTCGGAGACCGTGAGGCTGACCGTTGAATCGGGGACTGAGGTGCGGTTTGCCTCCGGTGCCGGCCTGTTCATTGGATCAAGCAGTTCCAAGGGGGCGCTGTTGGCCCAGGGCACTGCGGCCGCGCCGATTGTGTTCACCTCGGACGCCGCTGCGCCAGCCCCGGGGGATTGGAAGGCCATTTACTTCGGGGACGCCGCTGACGATGCCTTGAGCATCCTGGAGCACTGCGTGGTGGAGTTTGGCGGGGCTTCCTACAACGCCAACATCTATTGCTACGCGGCTTCCCCTGTCATCCAATTCAACACCATCCGCAACAGCCGCCACGCGGGGCTCTACCTTTACGGCAAAGGCTCCGACAAGGCCGTCATCACCTGCAACAACTTCAAGGACAACCCTTACGGCGTTTACCTGGCCGGCAGCGCCACGACCTCGATACAGCGCAACAACTTCCTCAGAAATCAAACCAGCGGCATCCACAATACCGGCAGCGGTGAGGTTAATGCCGAAAACAACTGGTGGGGCGACGACGCGGGGCCCGGTCAAGCGGGTGACGCCGTATCCGGGCATGTGACGGCCGTGCCCTGGTTGACCGCGGAGGCCGATTGCATCGATCTGCCGCCCACCAACAGCCCCCCCTTTGTCCCGCAAACCCCTTTTCCGGCAAACGGTGCGGTGCGGGTGCCGGTCATGGCCGAGGGGGCGCCGCTGGCGGTGACCTTGACTTGGACCGGGGGAGACCCGAACCCCTGGGACACGGTGGTCTACGACATCTACATGGGAGAGGGCGCGGACGCGCTGCCCCTGCTGGCATCCGGGATCGAAGACGCCGAATTTTCACGCTCGGATCTATCGGAAGGCGCCTGTTACTTCTGGCGGGTCGTTTCCCGGGACGATGCCGGCCTGGAAACACCAGGCCCCATCTGGCGGTATACCGCCTTGGGCGATGCACCCGATCTCACGGTGGGCGGGGTCGTGTTGCAGCCGGCAAGTGGGATCGAGGCCGGTCAGCAGACCACCATCACGGCCGTGGTCCAAAACAGCGGCAGCGGGCCGGTAGTAGACCCCTTTTGGGTGGACTTCAGCATTGACGATGAATCGATCGGCAAGATCAAGATCACAGAGGTGCTGCCGGCCGGCGGGGTGCTCACGGTCAGCCGCAATTGGACGGCCATGGTGGGCGATCACGTTCTGGCGTTGAACGCCGACAGCAGCGGGCAGGTGGCCGAGGAGAGCGATGAAAACAATACTCTCTGGCAGCCGCTGCCCACGGTGGTGGACACCACACCGCCGGAAGTGACCCATGCCGATCCGGCCGACGGCGCCAGCCGGGCGCAGGTGGAGCGGATCAGCTTCACCCTGCTGGACCGTTTCGGGGGCAGTGTGGACACCGCGGCGGTGTCCGCCAGTGTGGTCGTCAGCGATGACGGCGGCGGGCTGGTTGACGGTGTGCTGGCGGCAGTCGGTGACCGGTTCACCTTTACCCCGGCGGTGGCGCCGCTTGCCGACGGGCGCTACCGGGTGGCATTTACCGCCGTGGACACGGCCGGCAACGTCCGGGACCACGAACTGATCTTCACGGTGGACGGAGAGGCGCCGGGCGGCTTGACCATCACCGGCGGCGTTGTCGCAAGCGGCCTGCTTCAGGTCCGGCCGGCGGTCAACCGCGCCAATAGCGGCATCATTACCCTGACGGGCACCCGCGATGATCTGACCAGCGTCTGGGTCAACAACCGGCTGCGGGTTGCCATGGGGTCCGGTGAATGGTCGACCGTCCTTTATCTGCTCGAAGGGGAGAGTGCGCTTGAGGTCTGGCTTCAGGATGGAGCCCGCAACCGCAGCGCTTCCGTGTGGGTCGATCTGCTGGTGGATTCGGTGGCGCCGGCGGTCACATCGCTGCTGCCGGCGGACGGCAGCTTTTTGAAGCTGGCGCCGACCGCGATAGCGGTGGAATTTGAAGAGGCCACCAGCGGCCTGGATCTGGCGGCCTCCCTGCTTGCCCTCCATGACGACGGCCAACTGTCGGTTGCCGGCGATTGGGCGGCGGCGGGCGACCGGCTCTCCTATCTTCCCCAAGGGGAATTGGCCGAGTCGTCATACACCATAACACTCCAACTGCAGGACGGGCTTGGCAACCGCGGTGCGCCCGTTCAGTCCCGCTTCACCGTGGATGCCACCCCGCCGCCGGCCCCCGAGGTCAATCCGGTGGTATCCCCCACCCCCGCGATCACCCAGGTCATCCGC
>JBAPYE010000250.1:0-2175 GCA_049284575.1 Desulfobacterales bacterium | reverse complement strand
CCTCCAGAGACTGCGCGATTTTTCCCCCCCACCAGATCGATTCCGCCGCCGTGGCGGCTGTCGAAACATTGCGACCATGAACCCGTTACAGAAAAGCCGGGGCAGCCGTGCCCGCCGGCAGCCGCTGAGAACATTTTTAATAGAAATTTCCTATTAATTTCATATTTTGTATCGATATTTTGAAATTGACTTGGATTTTAAATCCTTCTAAAAACTGGCGTTATGATCATCGCCTCGCTTTTTTCCTCTTCCAGGGGTTTTTCGATGAAACGGTTTTCCGGTTTTACCTGAGCAATCGCCATGTGTGCCGCCCGGGCTGGCAGGCACAGGGTAAAACCGATTGGCCGGCGGATCCCCCCCCGTCTTGCATGACCCCTTTCCGGTTCAATCCGCCCGATCGGTTTGCCCGTTCACTTTCATGCCCCACCAGGAGGCTTTGCCTGGACGGGGCTGACGGCAACGGCCGCCCCTGCGGCCACCGAAAGGAGCACCGATGACGGAAGCGATACAACTGGGAAAAAAGACTCACGGGATGTTCATGGACCAGGTTCGGCGTCTGCTGCCCGCGTGAGGTTAAGAGACGTGATCCGATTCGTTCATCGGAATCCGAAATTCGACAAGCGTCTCGAAGGCTTGCACAAGGAAGGCAAAAAAGCCGCCAACGCGGCCCGCAAGGCCCGGGAGATTATCGATCGCATGGTGCACCTGGGGGGCCGCCTGAGCCCCGAGCAGTTCGGGGGCTTGACCCATTACGGCGAGGCGCGCATCGCCAATTGCCTGAAGTATGATCTCGGGGCCGGGTACCGCATGGTGTGCATCAGCAGCGAGCCCCATCTGTTCCTAATGGCCATCGGGACCCATGACGAGTGCCACCGCTGGATTGAAAATAACCGCGGGCTGGAACCCGCCCCGGACCTGTTCCGGGTCGAGACCCTGGCCGTCAAAAATCGGCCGGTGAAGCAGCCGGCCGCGGCCTCAGAGCGGCCCCCGGGGCCGCCTGAAGGCGATTTTATTCTCGGCGAAAGCATCGCTGAACGGGACTTGCGACGGGTTTTCCGCGGGCTGACCGGCGAAGCCGTCTGAGTCGGCCAAACCCTGCGCGCCGCATGCCATCCTTTAACTAGGTTTCAAAGGCTTGCAGGCCGGGGGGCGACTTCTGGGAAGACGAATTTTTACGTTTCATCACCTTTTCGAGGAGGACTTCATGAGCGAAGACTACCGCAGTATGTGGCAGCTACTGGGGCTTGACCTGGAGGCCCACGACGCCCTGTTAAACGTCTTGGGAAAGGCCTACCAGGACATTTTCCTGGCCCAGAAAGAGCGCCCACGGGGGATGGAATATTTCGACTTCGTCATGAGCGAGGTCCACGGCCTGCGAATCCAGGAGCTTTTAGACGAAAAGGCGGCCGGCAGGAAGATCATCGGGTCCTACTGCGTTTTCGTGCCCGAGGAGATCGTCCTGGCCGCCAACGCCACCCTCGTGGGGCTGTGCTCCGGGGCCGATTTCGCCATGGAGGAGGTTGAAAAGTGCCTGCCGCGCAACACCTGCGCCCTGATCAAATCCTCGTTCGGGTTCAAGCTCGGCAAGGTCTGCCCCTACCTGGAAAGCGCGGACATGATCGTCGGTGAAAACACCTGTGACGGCAAGAAAAAGGCCTATGAATCGCTGAAGGATCTGGTGCCAAATCTCTATGTCATGGATCTGCCCCAGGTCAAATCCGACCAGGGCCGGGCGCTGCTGAAAACCGAATACCAGCGTTTCCAGGCGGCGCTTGAGGACCTCACCGGCGTTGCGGTGACCGCCGCATCGCTGAAAGCGGCAATTCGGACCATAAACGCCAAGCGCGCCGCCATCCATCGGCTCTCATCCCTGCGCAAAGCCGACCCCGCCCCGATATCCGGCCTGGACGCCCTCCTGGCCAACCAGGTCTTCTTTTACGACGCGCCGCTGCGCTTTACAAAGTCGGTGAACGCCATCTGTGACGAGCTGGAAAAGCGGATTGCGGAAAAAGTGGGAGTTTTCCCGGAGAAGACCCCCCGCATCCTGGTGTCGGGCTGCCCCCAGGCGGTGCCCAACTGGAAGCTGCCCTTTATCGTCGAGACCGCCGGCGCGGTCATCGTGGGCGAGGAGTCCTGCGTGGGCGAGCGCGGCACCCGCAACCTCACCGATGACAC
>JBAPYE010000249.1:0-4323 GCA_049284575.1 Desulfobacterales bacterium | reverse complement strand
GACCACATTTGTCCGCGAGCTGGTCGCCGCCTTCGCGCCCGATTACCTGGTCGGGTCGGTTCACCATGTGGCCGATCTCAACTTCGATTTCTCCCCGGCGGCCTATGCCCTGGCCGCCCGCGTGGTCGGGGGGCTGGACGCCCTCTACATCCGCTATTTCGACCTCCAGCTGGAGATGATCGAAGCCCTCAAGCCGGCGGTGGTGGGCCACTTCGACCTGGTGCGGATCTTCGACCCGGACTACCGCGCACGAATCGAGCGGCCGGAGATCCGGGCCTGCATCCAGCGCAATCTGGCCTGTATCCGAGATCTGGGCCTGATCCTCGACTTCAACGTGCGCGCCCTGGCCAAAGGCGCGCCGGAGCCCTACATCGCCGGCCCCATCCTGCAGGCCGCGCACGCGATGGGCATCGCCATCGTACCCGGCGACGACTCCCACGGGCTGGACACCGTCGGCCGCCACATCCCCCGGGGCATCCGCCTGCTCCAGGCCCTCGGGGTAAACACCGACTGGCCCCGTCCGGTGCTCAGCGTGCGCAAATCGCCGCAGATTGCTTGACAAACCACCTGCGATCGTTTAGAGGGGGAGACCAAGGTGCCGTAAGGGCTTAAAAGGGAATCCCGTGAAAATCGGGAGCGGTCCCGCTGCTGTAATCGGGTACGAAACTCGCAACATGCCACTGCTTGGCGTTTTCCAGGTGGGAAGGTGCGGGCGATCGGTTGATCCGTAAGCCAGAAGACCTGCCTTGACATTGGCCGTTTTGCTGCGTGGATACAGAACAAACGGCCGCATCGCGAGGGTCAAGTAAACGGGTGCAGCCCTTCATGCCGTAAATCGGCTTGAAGGGCTTTTTCGTTGGGCTTGGCAAACCTCTCAGCTGGGCCGTCTTTTCAAAGGAGTGTTCACATGGTGAAAAATCTGCTGGTGATTGCAGGGGTTTTGGGGGTAATGGGAATTGCGACTGCACCTGCTGAGGCATCAGACCCCGAACCGGTCGATGCCCTAAAATCCAAAACGGCGATTGTCCTGGCCAATTTCGGCACCACGGTGCCCGCGGGTGTCCAGGCGATCGTCACCATCCAGGAAGAGGTCAAAAAGGCGTTTCCCGGCATCCCGGTCAAGATCACCTTCACCTCCAACATCGTGCGCGCGGTCTGGCGCGAGCGCCAGGCCGAGTCCGCCAAATGGCTCAACCAGGGAATTCCCGCCGAGGTGATTTACGTCAAGAACATCATCGCCACGCTGGGCGACCTGATGGAGGAAGGCTACCGCAGCGTCATCGTCCAGCCGACCCACATGTTTTTCATGGAGCAGTCCCACGACCTGGCCGCCTACGTCCGCGCCCTGGCCGGCATCCGCACCATGAAGGCCAAGTGGCAACCGTTTGACAAAATCGTAATGGGACGGCCGGCGCTCGGCATGCCCGGCGACCGCTACAGCTACCACGAGGACCTGGCCAAGGCGCTAAAAACCCTGGCCCCGGACGTGGCCCTGGCCCGCCAGAAGGGCGCCATGCTGGTCTACATGGGGCACGGCAACGAACACTGGTCGACGGGGATTTACGGCGAAGCCCAGAAAAAGATGCGTGAAATGTACCCCGACGTGGTCACCTTCATCGGAGCGGTGGAAGGGTTTCCGGGCGTGGAGGATGTCGCCCGCAATCTGTCGCACTTTGACGGGGGCAAAATCGTCTTGAAGCCCTTTATGATCGTGGCCGGGGATCACGCCGTGAACGACATGGCCGGCGACGAGGAGGATTCCTGGAAAACGATTTTGGGTCGGCAGGGGTTCACGGTGGAGCCCGTGCTGGCGGGTCTGGGATCCAACGATGAATTTGCCCAGATCTTCGTGTCCCACATCCGGGATGCCGCCCGTGATCACGGCATCCCGTTAGAGTAAGGCGTCCAACCGGGCCGACCGCCGGCGCGACGGCGGCCACCGGGTACCGGGCAGGCCGGGAAACCCTGGCCCGCAGTGCCCGTTTCCGGCAGGTGCCCGGACGGCTGCAAAACCCCTTTGGCTCCCTATGACGGTATCGAATTTCAAAAACCGCCTGCAACAGGCCACCATCCTGCAACTGCTGCTGCTGACGCTCGTGCTGGGGGCGCTCGTACTGGCGTCCGCCGGCCTGGGCTACATCCCGCTGGGGTTTGGCGATGTGGCCCGCATTCTGGCGGCCAAAGCGACCGGAATTCCGGGATTTGCAGACGGCCTGGACCCGCTGCTGCCCGTGGTGGTGTGGGAGGTGCGCCTGCCCCGCATCCTGACCGCGGCCATCGTCGGCGGCGGCCTGGCCGTGGCCGGGGCGGTCTACCAGGGGATCCTGCTCAACCCCCTGGCGGATCCCTACACCCTGGGGGTCTCCGCCGGCGCCGCGTTCGGCGCCGCGCTGGCCCTGTTGCTGGACATCGATTTTCTGGGGATCTACTCGCTGCCGCTGTGCGCCTTCATCGGGGCCACGGGCACGCTGGCAACGGTCATCTACCTGTCCGCGGCGGCGGGCGGGTTTTCCTCCAACAACCTGATCCTCTCGGGGATCGTGGTGGCGGCGATCCTCTCGGCGGGCATCAGCTTTCTCAAGTATGTGGCCGATGAGCAGGTGGCCGTGATCATCTTCTGGCTGATGGGCAGCTTCGCCTCCCGCACCTGGACGGATGTGACCCTTACCCTCGCGTGTGTCAGCCTGGGGCTGGCGGTCTCTGTCTTTTTTGCGCGCGACCTCAATCTGATGGCCATGGGCGAACGGGCGGCCGGGTCTCTGGGGGTCGATACGCGCCGGCTTACACTGGTGCTGATCGTCACCGCGTCGCTGGTGTCGGCGGTCTGCGTCTCGGTCTCCGGGATCATCGGCTTCGTGGGGCTTTTGGTGCCCCACATGATGCGGGCCCTGACCGGGCCCGACAACCGGCGCCTGATCCCGGTGTCCCTGCTGGCGGGGGCGATCCTGCTGCTGTGCGCCGACACCACCACCCGGGCCCTGCTGCCCACCGAAATCCCCATCGGGGTCTTGACCGCCCTGATCGGGGGGCCGTTTTTCTGTTACGTCTTCCGCAAACGCCAGACGATGCGAGGCAGCCGCTGATGAGCTTTGAAGTCACATCCCTGGCGTTTGCCTACGCCCACCGGCCCGTCCTGCAGGGGGTGTCGCTCTCTCTGCCGGCGGGCCATTTTTACGGCATCCTGGGGCCCAATGGCTGCGGCAAGACCACCCTGTTGGACCTTCTCGCCGGCCACCGCCGGCCGGCGGCAGGCGCCATCCGCTACCGCGGCAAGGATCTGGGCGGCTATGCGCGCCGCGCCCTGGCCGCCGAAATCGCCCTGGTGCCACAGGATTTTTACATCAACTTCCCCTTCACCGCTCAGGAAATCGTCATGATGGGCCGCTATCCCTTCATTCCGCGCTTTGCCGCGCCTTCAGCCGAAGACCACCAGCGGGTCCGCGCCATCATGGAGGTCACCGGCACCTGGCCCCTGCGGCGCGCCTTCGTCACCGAGCTCAGCGGCGGCGAG
Organism: Desulfobacterales bacterium; assembly: GCA_049284575.1. Classification (GTDB taxonomy): domain Bacteria; phylum Desulfobacterota; class Desulfobacteria; order Desulfobacterales; family JAABRJ01; genus JAABRJ01. The sequence goes on along the minus strand of JBAPYE010000249.1, from coordinate 812 downwards.
CGCCAGCGGGTGGTCTTCGCCCGCGCCCTGGCGCAGGATACCCGGGTCCTGATGCTGGACGAGGCGACCTCCAACCTCGATATCGGCCACTGCCTGGAGCTCTTGGCCCTGACCGCCCAGGCGGTCCGAACGGCGGGCAAAACCGTGATCGCGGTGTTCCAGGACATCAATCTGGCGGCCGCTTTCTGCGACCGCCTGGTGTTCATCAAGGCCGGAGCGCTTGTGGCCCACGGTGAAACCGGGGAGGTGCTGCGGGCGGAGCTCCTGCGGGAGATCTTCGGGGTCAGCGCCAGGGTCTCCTACAACTCCTATTGCGACGCCCACCAGGTCGTTTTCCGAAAGTCGGCCGCATGAAACCAACCGCCATCCTGCTGCTGATCATCGCCGCCAGCGGCTGGGCCGGGGCGCTGCCCGCGGCGGCCGCTGAATTCGGTTTGGCCGACGGCAAGCGCATCACCGACCAGGGCGGCCGCCGGCATGTGGTCGACCGGCCCTTCGGGCGGATCATCTCCCTCTACGGCGCCCACACCGAGAACCTGTTTGCGCTCGGCCTGGAGCGCGAAATTATCGGCGTCACGCGCCACGAGTCGTACCCACCGGCGGCCGGCCGCAAACCGGTGTTCTCCTACCACGATGACCCTGAAAAGTTTCTGGCGGCCCGGCCGGATCTCGTCTTGGTGCGGCCGATGATCGACCGCGGCTACCGACCGCTGATGGCCCGCCTGGAGAAAAGCGGGATCGCCGTGGTCTCGTTGCAGCCCGGCACCATCCGGGAGATGTACGTCTACTGGCAAATTCTCGGGGTGCTCGGG
>JBAPYE010000248.1:0-4243 GCA_049284575.1 Desulfobacterales bacterium | reverse complement strand
GGTTGTGGGTGGGGAAAAATCCGGAGTTTTCGGTGGTGGAGCCCATGGCAAACTCGTCCATGTTGAGCTTGCCCAGGAAAATCGCGCCGGCCGCTTTCAGCCGCCGGATCACCTCGGCGTCGTAGGGCGGGACGAAATTTTCCAGGATCCGGGAGGCGCAGGTGGTGCGCAGGCCGCGGGTGCAGATCAGGTCCTTGACGGCCAGCGGGATGCCGGTCAGCGGCCCCTCGCGGCCGTCAGCCAGGGCCTGGTCGGCCGCGCGGGCCTCGGCCAGGGCGCTGTCGGCGGCCACCGTGATAAAGGCCCTGACCCGCGGGTCGAGCGCCGCGATGCGTGCCAGCAGCGCCTCGGTCAGGGCCACCGCCGTAATTTCGCGGCGTTTTAGACGTTCACGGGCTTGATGGATGGTGAGTTCGTGCAGTTTCATGACGTCTTGCTCTCTCCGGCATGTCAGACAGGCAGGGGGCGGGAACCCCCCGTGCGTTTCAGGGGATGATCTTGGGCACCAGAAAGCTGCCGTCTTCCTTTGCGGGGGCGTTGGCCAGGGCCGCAGCGGTGTCCAGATGGGGTGTGGGGGCGTCCTCGCGAAAGGCGTTGGTCAGTGAAATGGCGTGGGAGGTGGGCGTCACGCCGTCGGTGTCGACCCCGTTGAGGGTTTCGACATAATCCAGGATGTCGCCGATCTGACCGGCGAAGGTGTCGATCGCGGCCGCATCCAGTTCCAGGCGCGCCAGGGCCGCCACGTGCAGGATTTCTTCCGGGGTGATTTTCATGGAATGTCTCCCGTTGGTCCGGATTTCGAAAAAACTGCAGTTCAGCGGCTGACCACCAGGCCGCCGAACTTTTCTATTTTGAGCCGCTCCAGGACAACCTGGGCGCTGGTGCGATCTTTGAAGGCGCCCACCCGCACCCGGTACCAGGTGCCTGTGCCGGGAATCTGGCCGGTGACCCGGTAGGCGGCAAACCCCTTGGCCTGGAGGCTCAGAACCAGGCGGGCGGCATCGGCCGGATCTTTCAGGGATGCCACCTGAATGGTCAGCTCACCGTCGGCGGCCGGAGGCGCTGCGGTGGCCGGCGGCGTGGCCGGCCGAGGGGTATTGACCGGGGGCGGTGGGAGGACCGCAGTCCGGGTGGCCTCCTTGAGGCTCCTTTTGGGCCTGGCCGTCCCGCTGCCGACGGCGGCCGCCTCCCCGGCGTCGCGTGGGCCTCCGGGGTCCGGCAGGGGGTCGTCCCCGCTCTTTTTGAGGGCCTCGTAAAAATCCAGGTTGGCCCAGTCGCCGGCCGCTTCCTGGGTAAGCGCGGTGCGCTGCTGCTCTTCCTGGAGCAGCCGGGCCTTCATTTCGGCCAGTTCGGTCTCCAGCTTGGCGATGTCGAAGCGCAGCGGGGCCGTGCCCCGCCCGACCCACACACCCAGGCCGAACATCCAGGCCGAGAGCGCAAAAAACCCCAGGATTCTCAACGCCAGCCTGCGGCCGCCACCGGAGGGGGCTGCCTTTGGGTCGCTGGTCGCCATCGCCGCCGGCTACATGCTCTCGGGGGCCGAAACCCCCAGCAGGTTCAACCCGTTGCGGATGACCTTCTGGACCGCCAGCACCAGATACAGGCGGGCCCGGGTCAGCGCCGGATCATCGGTCAGCACCCGGTGGCGGTTGTAGTACGCGTGAAACGCGGCCGCAAGGCTCATCAGGAAATAGGTGATGCGGTGGGGCTCCAGCAGCTGGGCGCTGAGGTCGACCACCTCGGGGTAGCGGGAGAGGGCCTTGAGCAGCTGAATTTCCTCGGGCGTGGTGAGGCGCGCCATGGCGGCGTCCAATGGGGGGTCCGTCCCGACGCCGTTTTCGGCGGCCTTGCGGCGGATGCTGGCAATCCGGGCATGAACGTACTGGACATAGTAGACCGGGTTGTCGTTGGTCTTCTGTTTGGCCAGCTCCAGGTCGAAATCAAGGGAACTGTCATAGTGCCGCGTCAGAAAGATGAAGCGCGCCGCATCCCGGCCGACTTCGTCGATGACCTCGCGCAGGGTCACGAATTCCCCGGCGCGGGTGGACATGGCCACCGGCTGGCCGGCGCGCAGGAGATTCACCAGCTGCACCAGGATCACGTGGAACTGGTCCCGACGGCGGCCGGCGGCCTCGATCGCCGCCGTCATGCGGGGCACGTAGCCGTGGTGGTCCGCCCCCCAGACGTCGATCACACGCTCGAAGCCCCGCCGGTACTTGTCCTCGTGGTAGGAAATGTCCGAGGCGAAATAGGTCGTCAGGCCGTTGTTGCGCACCACCACGCGGTCCTTCTCATCGCCGTAGTCCGTGGTTTTGAACCACAGGGCGCCGTCCTTGGGGTAGATCAACCCGCTGTCGCGAAAGGCGGCGATGGCCTCGGCCACCTTGCCGCTGTCGTAGAGCGACTGCTCGCTGAACCAGCGGTCATAGCCCACCCCGAAGGCCTCGAGGTCATCGCGGATGCCGCTCAGGATCCGGTCGGCGGCGTAGCGCGCGCAGACCGCGACGGCCTCGTCCGGCTCGAGCTGGAGGATGTCGGTGCGGCCGGCGTCGTAAAGCGCCCGGGCCAGGTCCCGGACATAAGCGCCCTGGTAGCAGTCCTCGGGAAAGGCCTCGGGCGGCTCGCCGGCATACAGTTCGCGGTAGCGCAGGAAGACGCTGCGGCCCAGGGTGTTGATCTGGCGCCCGGAGTCGTTAATATAGTATTCTTTCTGAACGTCGTAGCCGCAGAAGGCCAGGATCCGGGCCACCGTGTCGCCCACCGCGGCCCCACGGCCGTGGCCGACGTGCAGCGGCCCGGTGGGGTTGGCGCTGACGAACTCCACCTGGACTTTCCGGCCCCGGCCCTGCCGGGAGGCGCCGAAGCGGGTGTCGGCGCTGTGGATGGCCTGCACTACCGGCTGCCAGGCGGTCGGCGGGATGAAGAAATTGATGAAGCCCGGACCGGCGATTTCGGTTTTGGCCAGCAGGCCCTCGCTGTCCTCCAGGTGGTCGATCAGGGCCGCGGCGATCTTGCGGGGCGCCATTTTCTGAGCGGCGGCCATCACCATGGCCATGTTGGTGGAAAAGTCGCCGTGGCTCGCGATCTTGGGCTCTTCGATTTCCACCTCGGGGAACTCCTCCGATGCGAGCGCCCCGCGCTCATATGCGCGCCTGGCGGCCTGCAGCACCAGGGTCCGAACTTTTTGTTTCATTAAAAACCAACTCCTGTGATAATGAACATACCTTAAAACGGGACGACCCGTCATGGCCGGATCGCGAGAGCGGGCCGCCGGGTCGTATGCGGTTGGCGAGGAAGCCAACTAATAAAGAGTTTTGCTATTCAAGTCAAGATGCTTCGGCGGCGAAGGATCTTGCATTGCCGTTCGGCCGGGACCCACATCCAGGCGGGCGCGCACCCCCGGGAGGAATCGATGCTGGTCAAAAACTGGATGAGTCGTGAGGTGATCACGGTGGATGCCAACCAGTCACTGCAGGAGGCCATCCACCTGACCAAGGAGAAGCGGATCAACAGCCTGCCGGTTTTGGACCACGGCAATCTCGTGGGCATCATCAGCGACCGGGATCTGAAGGAAGCCTCGGCTTCCGACGCCACCACCCTGGACGTCCACGAACTCATGTTTCTGGTTTCCAAGATCAAGGTCCGCTCCGTGATGACTCCCAACCCCATCACGGTGCAGCCGGACCACACCATCGAGGAGGCCGCCGCGGTCCTGCTGGAGAATCGCATCTCCAGCCTGCCGGTGTTGACCGTCGCCCGGCAGATGGTGGGCATCATCACCCGCTCGGACATGTTCAAGGTGATCATCTCCCTCACCGGGCTGGGGAAAAAAGGCATCCAGATGGCGGTTCGCCTGAAGGACGAAGACGGCGAGATCCAGCGCATCCGCGAGGTGCTGCGGCGATACGGTGTTCGGGTGATCAGCATCCTGAGCTCGGCCGAAGACGTCTCCGGCGGCTTTCGCAAGGTCTACTTCCGCTTTGAAAACCTCAACCGTGCGGATCTGCCTGCCTTGATAGAGGCGGTCAAGGCCCTGGCCGCGGTTCTCTACGTGGTGGATCACCGCGAGAACCAGCGGATGATTTTTGCCGACGCCTGAATTCGGCCCGCCCGCGACCGGGTCGTATGGGCGGCCGCGAGCCAAGGAGATGTGATGCACCTGTTGGAAGACACCATCGCCGCTATCCAGCCGCCGGACGCGGCCGCCGAGGCTGCCGCGCGTGAGCGCCTGCGGCAGCAGGCC
>JBAPYE010000247.1:0-1573 GCA_049284575.1 Desulfobacterales bacterium | reverse complement strand
GGTCGAGGGCCCCAGGATCGGCAGCACGAGGAAAGGCCCGTTGCCGAGCCCGTAAACCCCGAGGGTCTGGCCGAAATCCTCATTCTGGCGATCGAGCCCCACCGGCGTGGCCACATCGATCAGGCCGGCCACCCCAAAGGTGGAGTTGAGCAGAAAACGACCGGTGGTTTTCAGCGCCCCCACGCCTTTGCCCTGCAGCAGGGTATTGGTCAGGTTGGTGATTTCCGTGAGGTTGTCGAAAAAATTGGACACCCCGGTTTCCACGAAATCCGGCGTGATGAATTCATAGGCGTTCACCACAGGCAGAAAGATGTACTTGTCGAAGTAATAGTTGAAGCGGAAGATCCGCCGGTTCATCCCCTCCCAGGGATCGAAGGCGTCGATGGGGTAGGTTTCGCCTTCCTTGAGCACCTCGCTGGCGGGGTATTTGGGGGGGATTTCCGGCTCGGGTTTTACGGGCGCGGCGGCGCAGCCCGCCACGGCCGCCAGGCAGGCCAGCAGCAGACTCAGCCGGAACAATCGCTGCAGCGGTTTGACGATGGTCATCTATCCCCCTTAATTCCGAAAGAATTCAAGCATATGGCCTGTGACGGCCTCGTGGGTCATGTTGCCGCAGTGCCCCCCGGTGGGGTAGATCTGCGCCCGCGGGCCGAAGAGCGCTTCCAGATAGGCGAGTTCACCGGGCGCCAGGATCAGGTCGTCGGCATTGGTGAGCAGGGCGATCTTGCCGGCGCGGGCGAGGTAGTCCTCGATGGGTTTGAGGCTGGACTGCGCGATCAGCGCATCGCGGGTCAGCCCCGGGTCGCGCGCGTGGAAAAAAGGGTAGAAAAGATCGTTGAAGTAGTCGTTGAAGCTGATGCGGTTGGTGACCTTTTGATACTCGGTCAGCGAGTCATAGGCCGAAAGCCGCCGGTTGGCGGGCACCACCAGCCCGGCGTGGGTCATCACGTCGGCGGTGAAGACCATGTTGGCGGAGGAGAGCCGGAAGGAGATCCCGATCAGGGCCGCCAGGGTGGTTTCTTTGGGCGGATAGCGTTTGGAGACCTCGTAGAGAAAGTCGCCGCTGAAATCCACATGCCCCATGGTGCGGTAGATGCTGGAGAATTTTTTCATCATATTTTCGAAGAATTCATTGAAATGCCCCGGTCCGCCGGGGATGTTTTCCACCAGCATGGTGTCGAGGATGCTCACCGAGTTGAAGAGGCTCACGGCCGGGTTGATCATCAGCACTTTTTTGAACCCGAACAGGCCCTTTTCCTCATCCAGTTTCGCCACGTAGGCCGACTGGGTGGCCCCCAGGCTGTAGCCGGTGAGGTAGAAGTCCGAGACCTCGATGCGGCTTTTGACCTGGCTCCAGGCCAGCCCCATCACCCGGTAGAGGTCCCGGCTGTCGTCGGCCAGGTTGCCGGGCACCATGCTCTCGGAGGCGGTCACGATGAAATTGGGGACCGTCGGCGACGGCAGGCAGATCACGTGAAAGCCCGCCTCGTAAAACAGCCGCTCCATGAACTGCATCTTGCTGGAGCGGTGGCCGGCGCCGGTGCCGGCGATGATGAAGATCAGCGGCGCTTCG
>JBAPYE010000246.1:0-1823 GCA_049284575.1 Desulfobacterales bacterium | reverse complement strand
CCGCCGGCGAGCGGCGGCCCGGGCCTGGGGGTCGGCGGTCTTCTGCCCCAAGCGCTCGGCAAACCGCTCGTCAAGCCCCACGAACCGGTCCCCCATCACCAGCTTGTCCGCCAGGTAGACCACCTCGGCCTCCCGGACCGGCCCCTCGGTCTGTAACGCAATGTTCATGTGGGCCTCGACGACCTCGGCCATGAGCGGCACGTCGAGAGCCCGCAGCAGCGCCCCGCCCCGGAGCGCGTGGTCCGGCGCACCGCGAAGCATGTCGTGGACCAGGGCCGCGCCCCAGACCAGCCCGAGATCCAGCCCGGACCCGGCCGCGTTCAGGGCTTCGGCGACCCGTAAGGCCACGTCTGCCACGGCCCGGCAGTGGGCCGCCACCGCCGGCGATACCTGCAGCCGATCCAGAAGCGCGCCGCACTCCGCCGGCGAAAGGACCCCGCGCCTTTCCAGAAGCGCGGCCAGACGCCGGTGGTCCTCCGGCCGGTCCATGTCCAGGTGGATGCCCTCGTCCACCACCGGGACGTCCAAGGCGTGCGCCTCCAAGCGTCCCAGCAGGGCGGCCAGTCCGCCGTCCTCCCGCCAGGAGAGAATCCGCTGGATGTAACGCCCCCCGATCAGGGGCGGGTGGCCCCTCCGACCCCCGAAGATGGGGTGGCAAACGGCGCTTCCACCCTCCGGCAAGGCCCTCAGCAGCTCCCGCAGGGTCGAGGGCCGGACGAGGGGGATGTCGACCGGCAGCACGAAGAACGCCTCCGTGCCGGCGGCCAGGCACGCCGCTCCGGCCACTACCGAGGAGAACATGCCCTCCGCGTAGGCCGGATTGAACACGCAGCGGCCGCCCACCCCCTCCACCCGGGGGGTCAGCTCCGCGGCCCGGTGCCCCACCACCACGTGGACGGCCCGCACCCCCACGGATTGAAAAAGGCGCACGGCCCGCTCCAGGAGGGTCTCCCCGCCCAGGGTCATCAGCGGCTTGAAGTCCCCCATGCGCTCCGAAAAGCCGGCCGACAGGATCAGGGCAGCGACAGATGCCGGATTCACGACCGCCGCCTGCGGGCCCGGACCTGGATCAGTTCGGCGACGATGCTGAAGGCGATCTCCTCCGGGGTCTCCGCGCCGATGGGCAGGCCGATGGGGGAGGACACCCGCTGCAGGTCGGCCTCGGTGAAGCCTTCCTGGCCCAGGGCTGCGTAGATCTGGTCCCGCTTGCGCCGGCTGCCGATCATCCCAATGTAGCCGGCATCGGTCCGGAGCGCCTGGGCAAGCACCGTCTTGTCGTGGAGGTGCCCACGGGTCAGGATGACGACAAATGCCTCGGGGTCGTGCCGGCACCCGTTCAGCGCAACCCCGAAGTCCGGCACCACCCGGACCTCCTCCGCGTCGGGAAAGCGTTCGCGGTTGGCGAATTCCGGCCGATCGTCCACCACCACGACGCGGAACCCGGCGAACGCGGCCAGCCGCGAGGTGGGATGGGCCACGTGCCCGGCACCGAAGAGGTAGACGATCTCCCCCGGCAGCACCGTCTCGACCACGGCCAGATCCCCGCCCAGGGCCACGCTGCGCAGGCCGGCTGCACCCTCGCCCGCGTCCAGGATGCGCGCGAGCGCCTCGTCGGGAAGGCTGCGGCCGCCGACGACCACCCGGCGATCCTGGATCAGCAGGTGGTCGGTGTCCGCCACCGCCGCCCCCGCAAACCGAATTACGGTCACCAGCTGACAGGCCTCCCGCCGCCCGATGGCGTCCCCCCAGCCCCGCAGCACTCGATCGGCCGGGCTTCCCGGCGCGACGCACTCCAGGAGGACCTCCAGCCGGCCGCCGCAGAT
>JBAPYE010000245.1:0-2161 GCA_049284575.1 Desulfobacterales bacterium | reverse complement strand
GCCGACGCCCTGGACGCGGTCACCGAGGCCACTGCCCGGGTCAACACCCTGGTGCGCGCGATTCAGCTCGGGAGCGCCGGCGCCGCCGCGGCCGACGGCGCCTATGACGGGCCGCCCTACGGCTGGTACGCCACCTGGCTGCTGCAATACAAATACCGCGACCTGCCGCTGTTCACCCCGGACGAGCTCAAGGACGCCCGCGCGCTCGCCGCCAAACTCAAACAGACCCCTTCCGGGGACCGCGTGGCCGCCTGGCTGGGCAGCCAGCTCACGGCTGATGAACGGTCCGCGCTGGAGGCCTGGGACGCCGCTGCCAGCCCGGACGAAGCCCTCAAGCAGGTCCTGGTCGGCCTCCTCAACCGCCTGATCCAGACCGCCATCCTGGCCGAAGAGTCGGCTTTCAGCTCGGTCAGCCTGGGGGCGGAGACCCGCGACCTGGCCGACGACTACGAAGACGACCAGCAAGCCCTGCGCTACAACCGCATGGTCCTGGAAGACGCCCTGCCCGCCGAGTTGGAAAAGATGCCGCGCACCCTGGGGGAACGCTTCTGGGCCTGGCTGGGGGAGGGCATCCGCGCGGGGGTGGGCTGGCCCGGCGAGCAGGTGCGCATCTCCGGTGACGGCCGCTACGTTTTCCTGGGCGACAAAATCATGCACAGCGGCGCCAATGTGCGTTGGCAGGACGCCCCGCTGTTCAATCCGCCCAGCCGGATCCAGGGCCACCCCTACTACCGTTTCCAGCACATCGGCGCCGATTTCATGGAAGGCTGGGCCTGGCACAGCACCTGGGCCAACGATGCCGTGCGCAGCGTCTGGCACCTGCTCAACACCCTTAAAACCGGTCGGGCGCACTTCGTGCCGAGCCTGCTCAACGGGCTCTACGACGTCTCCCACGGCCTCACCAGCGGCCTTGCCCGGCGGCCGTTCGCGGGCTTCACCTTTTTCTCCCACAAGTGGCTGGAGTGGCTCCTGGGGGCGCCCCTGGCCCTCACCACCGCCGGATCCGCCCAGGGCGCCCACACCGATGCCAGCTTCGTCAACCGCCTGGCCTTCTGGTTTACCGTCTATGCCGGCGATATCATGAACCTTGCCGGGCCGGTGACGGCCACCGATAAGCTGCGCAACCTGACGCTGGCGTTCATGACGGCGCTCAACTTCCGCGGCCCCCAGGACGGCCCCTCGACGGTCGCCCGCAACAGCGCCCTCAACTACAAGGAGCTCGAGGCCATCGTGGACGCCGTCGCCACCGGGTTTACCTATTGGCTGGCCTCCGAGGTGCGGCGCGAGGAGTATGTGCACCCATTCTTCCCGGGGGACGTTCCCGGGCGGGTGTGGGCCCTGTGGCTCGCCGGAGGGGCCGGCATGGGGCTTTTTGCGGGGTTTGTGGGCACCCTGATCGCTGCGATCACCGCCTGGGCCGAGGACTGGGAGCTGCTGGGATGGACCCTGCTGAAGTCCCTGCCCAAGGTCATTTTGCCCTTCTGGGTGATCCTGTACAGCCTGCGGGAGGGCGACACCGATGACGGCAAGTTCAACCCGTTAGGCGGGGCCGCCTTCGCCGGCTACCCGGCCAAGCATAGCGGCGGCAGCGACACCCCGTCGCCCTACCGGCTGCCGTATGCCGCCGGAAAAATGATCAACGTGGGCCAGGGCAACCAGGGGGTCTTCAGCCACAACCCCATCGCCAACGGCATCAACCGCCCGCCGGCCAACCGGGCCACCATGCAGACCTACGCCTACGACTTCGCCCACGACCAGGCCGAGGAAGTCCTCGCCAGCCGGCCGGGGACGGTCCACAGCCTTTTTCAGAACACCACCGACGACACCACCGGAGCGTGGAACTTCATTATCATCCGCCACGACGTGGACGACGCCGGCAACCCGATCGCGCCCGACCCGGTCCACGACCGCACCGTGGGGGGCACGGTCACCCGGACTTTTGCCGTCTACGGGCACGGCCGCCAGAACGGGGTGACCAACGCCTTCGCGCTCTGGGACAGCCCCCCGGCCAGCATTGTCGGCACCACCGTCAAGCGCGGCCAGCCCATCATGCTGGCGGGCGACACGGGCACCAGCTTCTACAACCATCTTCACATGCACGTCCTGCCGGGGGATTCCGGGCCGACCTCGGCCAACCCGGACGCCACGCTGGCGATCCCCT
>JBAPYE010000244.1:0-1571 GCA_049284575.1 Desulfobacterales bacterium | reverse complement strand
GGGCCTCGGCCCACAGCGGCCCCCCGGGGGCGGCACCGTATAGCCCGATCACGATATCGGCCCCTTCGGCTACGGGGTGTTCGCAGACCCGGCAGGCCGGGGCCAGATCAAAGTCATCCGGGGGTCTTTGGCCCTCGGAGAGGATGCTGCGGTAAAACGCGGTCGTGGCCTCTGCCCCGGTTTTTGCCGTGTAGCGGGCGAATTCGCGGTTGGTGAAGGCCCCGAGACAGTCGGTCCCGATCAGCAGAAGGTCTTCGGTGCTGGCCTGTTTGAGCTTGACCAGTTCGACCAGGGCGCGGATTTCGCAAGGCCGCAGCACCGCCGCGATCCGGCCGCCGGCGGTGCTGCGGGTCAGGCGGGCCGCTAAACGCGCGGCGTTCAGGGGAAAGGCCGGCGCCAGCGGATCGGCTGCGGCAAGTTTGACGGGATCCGACACCAGGGTTGGCATCACCCGGTCTTTCATGGGCAGGTGCAGCGGGACCAGCAGGGCGCTGATCGTCTCCTGTGCGAGCACCGATTTTAAAAACGCCTGCAGCGCCGGCAGGATGTCACCGGCGCTCACGTCGATTTTTAGCGTGCGTGCCATGGGGTTCCTCCGCAGGGGCCCAAACGGGGCGGCCCCGGTTTGCAGGGGGTGGGCTCAGATCACCATCTGGCTGTGGGTCTCGCTGGGGCCCAGATCCTTCAGCCGCGCCACCAGCTGGGTAATGGTGTCGGCAAACTGGATGCCGTCACTGGCGCCGATCCAGGTCAGTTTCAGCCGTTCGGGGGCGAACCCGAACTGGGGCAGGATCTCCTTGAGGAGCTTGACGCGCCGGCGGGCCTTGAAGTTGCCGTTGATGTAATGGCAGTCGCCCGGATGACAGCCGCTGATCAGGACCCCGTCGGCCCCTTCCAGCAGGGCCTTGATCACGTATTTGGGGTCCACCATGCCGGTGCACATCACCCGCACCAGACGCACGTTGGGCGGATAACTCAGGCGCGAGGTGCCGGCCAGGTCGGCGGCCGTGTAAGTGCACCAGTTGCAGACAAAGGCGATCAGGGTAGGTTCGAAAGCGTCCATGGTTGCCTCCAGTATCAAAGGGTGGCGGACAGCGGCGCGCCAGCCCGGATCAAAAGCTACATGCCGACCTCATGGAGGGCGTCCATGATCCCGTCCAACTCCGAAAAAATCTGCTTCTCCTTGAAATGCCGGACCTGGGCGGCGCTGCTGGGGCAGAAGCCCGCGCAGCTGCCGCAGCCCTTGCAGAGCGCCTCGTTGATCACCGAGACCTGGCGCCGCAGGTCGAATTCGATCGCGCCGTAGGGGCAAAGTCCGATGCAGACCTGGCAGCCGGCGCAGATGTCCGGGTCGATCCAGGAGATGGCCGAGGGGATTTCCACCCGGCCCCGTGTGGAGAGCGCCAGGGCCTTGGCCGCCGCCCCGGATGCCTGGGCGACGGTGTCGGGGATATCCCGCGGGGCCTGGCAAGTGCCGGCCAGAAACACACCGTCGGTGGCGGTGTTGAGCGGCGCCAGCTTGGGATGCTCTTCTAGGAAGAACCCGTCGGCGCCCTGGTTGACCCCGAAGA
>JBAPYE010000243.1:0-3144 GCA_049284575.1 Desulfobacterales bacterium | reverse complement strand
GGACAGAGTGCTTGAGCTGCCGAGGAATAAGCGGCTTATTGTCTATGCGGGGACCTTGGAGCCTTACCAGGGAATCGACATTCTGATCGAGGCTTTGCCGAGAGTGCTTGACAAATGCCAGGATGCATTTCTGATTGTGGTTGGCGGTTCCATCGAACAGGTCGATTGCTATCGGAAATTGGCAACCGATTTGGGACTCAACGGCAACACACGGTTCACGGGACGGGTTGCTCAAACCATCGCGAAGCAATACTGTGCAGCGGCTTCCGTGTTGGTGTCTCCGCGGTCTGGCGGGACCAATACCCCTTTGAAAGTTTACGAACAGCTATCGAGTGGGATCCCGTTGGTGGCAACCCGCGTTTATTCCCATACACAAGTGCTTAACGATGATGTCGCAATCTTGGTAGCGCCCGAACCCCGATCTTTGGCCGATGGAATCATTCGGGCTCTTGAAAAAAACGGATATGGAAAAGCGCTTGCTGAGAAAGCCCACAGATACTACGATGAAAACTACTCGCGTCCGATATACGAAGAGAAAATACGAAATGTTTTGAAGGTCTTGAATTCATGTGCGGTATAGCAGGCATTGCTGTTTTCGATGGTGGCCCTCAGCCGACTTACGAGCAGCTGCAAACCATGTGCAATACGCTGGTTCATCGAGGGCCGGACGAAACGGGAATGGACATTCGTGATAACGTGGCCATTGGCATGCGCCGCTTATCGATCATTGACCTTTCCGGCGGCAGTCAACCGATTTTTAACGAGGATCGGTCGATACGGACGGTATTCAACGGCGAGATTTATAATTTCAGAGAATTGCGAAGGATCCTGGAAGCGCGCGGTCATGCATTTAAAACCCATTCTGATACAGAGGTTATCGTCCACAGCTACGAAGAATATGGATCTGATTTTCCTAAGTATCTCAACGGTATGTTCGCTTTTGTGGTTCACGACCTGACCCAACGCAAGCTGGTTCTGGTGCGTGATCATATCGGGATAAAACCGCTCTTCTATGCTTTCGGTCGAGACTGGATCGTCTGGGGTTCAGAGATCAAGGCCATCCTGGCGAGTCGACTCATCGAACGTCGGCTGGATGTCGATGCGCTCGGAGAGTTTCTGGCCTGGGAGTATGTCCCAGGGGCACGGACCTTGTTCGAGGGAATCCGTAAGCTGGAGCCAGGACATATGATTGAGGTTGATCTCGACCGACCGGTCTGTAAACCGCGGCCCTACTGGGATGTCCGAATGGGGCATGAAGGTGACGCCAAATCCCCCGAAGATTGGGAAGAGGAGGTCGATCAAACGATCCACCGCTGTGTTCAGCGGCAGCTTGTCAGCGATGTTCCCTTAGGGGCCTTCCTCTCCGGAGGGGTGGATTCCTCGCTGGTGGTGGCATCCATGGGAAAGGCCAGAACGTTCAGCATTGGTTTCGACGATCCCAGCTACAATGAACTGAAGTGGGCGCGCAAAGTTGCAGACCATCTTGGTGTCGATCACGTGGATGACATCATCAAGCCCGATGTCGTGGGACTGTTCGACCAATTGATGGACCATATGGATGATCCCATCGGAGACTTCTCGATATTTCCGACTTACCTGGTCTCCCGTCATGCGCGCAATTATGTCACGGTCGCCTTGAGCGGTGACGGCGGCGACGAACTCTTCGGCGGCTATGAGGCCTATTTGGCCAATGGAATGGCCCAGCGCTATGAATTGGTGCCGGGCCTTGTTCGCAAACGATTTATTGAACCGGTCATCAAGTCCTTCAAACCGCGGCCTGAGAAGAAAGGGTTGATCAATAAGGCCTTGCGGTTTGTTGAGGGTTTGGAACATGCCGACGAACTGTCCCATGCCAGGTGGCGAATTTTTGCCGGCGAGACGGTCCGTCAGAACCTCTTTACCCGCGAAGCATTAAAAAAAATTGAGACACCGGCCGCGGCCCATATTCTCGACCTTCTCAAACGAGCCGGGGAGCGGGATCCATTAAACAAAAGCCTGTATGTGGATCTGAAGAGCTATTTGGTGGACAACTGCCTCGTCAAGGTGGACCGCATGTCCATGGCCGTATCCTTGGAGGTCCGGGTGCCGTACCTGGATACCGAAATGGTGGAGCTTGCCTTCCAGATTCCCAGGCAGCTGAAGGTGGCCAACGGCCAAACGAAGATACTGCTCAAGCGGGTGGCAGCAAGGCACGTTCCAGGGAAATGCATCTACCGGCCCAAAGAGGGCTTCAGCATACCCATCAAGAACTGGCTTGGGACGCAATTCTTGCCACTGATGCAGGATCTCTTGAAGGTTGAAGACATCAAATCCCAGGGTTTGTTTCAGCCGGAAACCATCGAGCGGTTGAAGAAGGAACATCTGACCGGGGTTGCCAACCACAGCCATATTCTCTGGTCCATGATGGTGTTCCAGGATTGGCGCAGACGATGGTTGGGAAACTCAAGCTATCCTGAACTGTAGCAGTTGTTGTGGGACCAGCCGGTGCTCTTCGTTTTCTGCACGGAAGACACTCCCTTTTTAACCTAAGCACCCCCGATCGACAAAACCAGACGAGAGAACAAGGGAGTATATCGATTATGGGAAAAATTTTAGTGACCGGTGCGACAGGATTTACGGGCAGCCGTTTGTGTCGACGTCTTGCGCGGGAGGGGCATGGTGTCGTCGCGTTTGTCCGGTCGAGCAGCCGCTTCCAGGATCTTGTCGTGGATGGTATAGAGTGTCGGGAGGTCGATCTTAAGGATCGCCGCTCCGTTCGGGATGGTTTCGACGGCATTGAAACGGTTTATCACCTGGCAGCCGCGTATCGGATGGAGCATAGCGACAAGAAAGAGTTTTGGGACGTCAATGTCGAAGGTGCACGAAATGTGCTGGAAGCTGCCAAGGCGGCGAATGTCAAACGGTTTGTTCACTGTTCGACGGTTGGCGTGCAGGGGGAGATTGTAGAGCCGCCAGCGGACGAGGAGTACCGATTCAAACCCGGCGATCATTATCAGGATTCGAAATTGGCAGGCGAGTTGCTGGCGCGAGACTATTTTTCAAACGGCCTGCCGGGTGTGGTCATCCGCCCGGTGGGGATTTACGGTCCGGGAGATGTCCGTTTTTTGAAGCTTTTTCGCCCGATCAACAAGGGCTATTTCATCA
>JBAPYE010000242.1:0-17025 GCA_049284575.1 Desulfobacterales bacterium | reverse complement strand
CCCCTCAACGCGGGGTTGAAATTCGACCAGATTTTAGCCTCCACCGCCCCGGTCGCCGATTTCACCGGACACATCCGGCGGATGCAGCAGCGTGTATTTCTATTCTCCGGCTTGGTCCTGATGGTGGTGCTGCCCCTTTCCCTGCTGGTGTCGCGCAAGATTTCAGGCTCGCTGATGCGACTGGAAGCGGAATCCGTCAAGATCCAGCGGTCCGACTTTTCCGAATCCGAGCCCTTCGATTCCAGCATCAAGGAAATCCATTCCCTGATCACGACCTTTTTCCTCATGAAAACCAAAATCCGGCGTCTGCTGAAGCAGCAGCGCAAGCTGTTCGACGATTTTACCAAACTGATTGCCGGTGCCATCGACGCCAAGTCCGCCTACACCGGCGGCCACTGCGCCCGAGTGCCGATCGTCGCCGAAATGCTGGCTGAAGCGGTGTGCAAAAGCGGCGCGGAACCCTTTGCCGATTTCAAGATGGACGCGCCGGATCAACGCTGGGAGTTCGAGGTGGCCGCTTGGCTGCACGACTGCGGCAAGATCACCACCCCCGAATATGTGGTCGACAAGGCCACCAAGCTGGAAACGATCTACAACCGGATCCATGAAATCCGCATGCGCTTTGAGGTGCTTCTAAGAGACGCCGAAATCGACTACCATCGCCGGCGCCTGACCGGCGATGGCGACGACCCCTTGCTGGCGCAGGAACTTGAAAAGACCCAAAAACAGATCGTATCCGATTTCGTTTTTGTCGCCGAGTGCAATATCGGCGGGGAGTTCATGGCCGACGAGAAAATCGCGCGCCTGCAGCGGATCGCCGCCCGAACCTGGGTGCGCCGCCTGGACGACCGCATCGGCATCTCCCAGGAGGAAGCGCTGCTCAAGAGCCGCGAGCCGGCGCCGAGGCTGCCGGTGGTCGAACCGGTGCTGGCGGACAAGCCCGAGCACGTGATCCCCCGCGCCAACAAGACCCCCTTCAACGATAACCCGCACGGGTTTACCATGAGCGTCCCGGATGCCCTATACAACCTGGGGGAGGTTTACAATTTGAGCATTCGCAAGGGAACCCTCTCGCCCGAGGATCGCTTTAAAATCAACGAGCACATCATTCAAACCATTATCATTCTCAACCGCCTCGAATTCCCCGATTATCTGGCGAACGTGCCTGAATTCGCCGGCGCCCACCACGAGACCATGATCGGCACCGGCTATCCCCGGGGCCTGACAAGGGAGCAAATGTCGATTCCGGCGCGCATCATGGCGATTGCGGATATATTCGAGGCCCTGACCGCAGCCGACCGGCCCTACAAAACCCCCAAGACACTTAGCGAGGCCCTGCGCATCATGAGCTTTATGCGCAACGACGGGCACATCGATGCCGACCTGTTCGACCTGTTTCTGCAAAGCGGCGTCTACCGGGCCTATGGCGAGCGCTATCTGGACCCGGCCCAGGTGGCCGCGGTGGATGTGGGGCAGTATCTTTCCGGGGCGCACCTTTGAAATGGACGACCCCCTGCAAGTGATCGAAATTCGGCCTGAGGGATAGGCGGCGCATTCCGGCGCTGTTATGCATCTTTCCACACCTCTGGGGGTCGTCGTATTTTGAATTGACGCGGTCGCGTTTATCACGCATAGTTCCAGAAGCTTCACCCCTATTTTCGTGACGAGGTCCTCCACTTGGCACAGGTTCAATATGAGCAGACATGACGATATCCTCAGTACGAGAGGTTATGACCACCCAGCCCCCTGATTTGGATGCCTTCGGGGTTAAAACGCCCCCCCTGACGCTCAAAGCCACCAATGCCGGCCTGCGGATTCCCCGCTTCTTTTTCGATCGCCGCGACCACGAGCTGATCCGCATCATCAACGATGTGAGCGCCAGAAAGCGCGACCTGGACTATATCCGCAAGCAGTACTACGGCTATTTCCACCCCCACGGCATCAAGGAGATGGTCGAATCGCGCAGCCTGCGGATCGCCTATGCCATGGTCCATCTGCTGACCTCGCTTGAGATCGGCGCCATGGACGATCGCCTGGCGGCCCTGCGCGCGCTGCGGGTCGAAGTGTTGGACACCGCTGAGGGGCCGCTGCCCAAAAACACGGCCCGGGTGCTGATGCAGATCATGAAGGAGGTGGTCCGGGCGCGCGGCAACCCGCAGCGGCAGCTGGAGCTGGCGCACGATTTCCGCATCACGGCCGCGGGCAAACCCCGTCAGGTGCGCAAGCAGCTGCGCAACACCCATTTGCTGGAGATGCCCGAAGCGTGGAACCAGATCTCCTTTGACGACCATGTCCACGATGCCAACACCAAGGGCCGCAAATCCTCCACGCACCTGATCATGGACGCCTGGATCAAGGGCATCCGCCGGCTGCGCGTGGTGCACTACAACTACATCGAGCCGCGCTCTGCGGCCGAACTGGCCGAAGCGGCGCGCATCATGGAAATCGACATCCGCATCGGCATCGAGTTCTATGCCCCGTTCCGCGGTAAATACATCAACCTGATCTGGGTGCCCCGGGGCTTTCCCGACACCCAGAACTTTCTCTGCTTTCTTGAGGAGCCGTCCATGGCGGCCCTCATGAACGACGGCCGCCGCGCTTCGGAGTATCAGCAAGCCCATGTGATGGCGCTGCTGGAGAGCTTCAACCATCACCACATTGCCGAACTGAACCGCAACTACGACATCGATATGCCACCCATCGAGGTCCGGGCGTTTCTCGCCTTTGTTGGGGGCGGCCAGAAATCGACCCTTCACCTGGAAAAATTCATCCAAGAGCAGCTGCTCGGCGCCATGCGGCAAAAAGCCGAACAGCTCCGTGGGGCGTATGCGGCCGCCGATGCGGCCGAGCAAACGCGCATCGCCGCCTGGTTCGAGGCAATGGACCGCCTGGACCTGGAAGCCGTGGCGGCCGCCCGCCTGAAACCGGAGCGCAACCCCGATGTGCCGGATCATAGCGTACCCCAGGACACCCCCGAAACCCCAACCCTGCTGCGGCTGCCGCCGTCCGAACTGATCCAGCGCCTGGCCTCCCTGCAATCGGGCTATCGGATCACCCTGAACCTGTCCAACCTGGTTGTGGCCGATGTGCTCGAACTGCTCTACGACTGCAACGGGCTGATCACCCGACTGGAATTGTTCAACCTCAAGGATTGGGCCTTCGGCCGCACGGAACACATCCCCGCCATCAGCCGTTTGCAGGAGACCATCAACGCCCGCAACCCCATCAAGCTCAAGCGGGTGATCCTGGAGATCGTCCAGCAGGTGGAGGCCCAAAACGACCCCGGCCAGGCGGCGCGCCTGGCCAAGCTCAAGACCATTTTGCACGACATCTCTTCCCTGCAGGCCATGTATCAGGACAAGCCGATCAGAGCGCGCATCGGCAGCGACTCCACCGGCCGTTCACCCAAGTTTCACGGCATGGGCCTGGCGGTCGTCGAAACCTTGCCGCCCCGTGCACGCCGGCAGGCCCGCAAAGACCTGGGAACGGGGCGCGACCGCATCCCCATCCACTTCAGCGTGCACCGCCGCCACACCTTTATCACAAGCCCCCGCTGGAACTGCAAGCCCGAAATCCGGGGCAAGTTCACCGACGCCGGGCCGCTGCCCTGGTGGGTGCGGACCGTCAAAAAAGTGGACTGGGCCGTACCGGGGGACGCCACGCGCATGTCGGATCAAGGCAACGTCCTCACTTTGGGCGGCGTTGAAAAGAGCACCTGCAACAATTTGAGCTTGACGCCGCCATCCCAAGATGCGCGTCACCTCCCCGCATGGCGCTATGTCAACTCCCACCTGCGCAACCTGTTCAAGGTCCTCATCGGGTTCGTGCCTGCCTTTGCGACTTTTTACCTGACCCAGGACTGGTGGGTGCTCGCCTATTTGGGAGCCTTCATCTGGTTCGGCATCACCGGTGTGCGCAATATCCTGCAATCGGTGCTGGGCGGCGGCGGATTGCGGCGCTCGCCCCTGCTGCGCTGGAACGCCTACGTCAGCTGGGACCGCATCGCCGATTCGCTGCTGTTCACCGGCTTTTCGGTACCCCTGCTCGACTACCTGACCAAAACGGTGCTGCTGGACCGTCTGCTGGGCGTCACGATCGCCACCCAGCCGGTGGTGCTTTACGCCGTCATGGCCCTGGTCAACGGCCTGTATCTCTCCACCCACAACGCCTTGCGCGGCCTGCCGCGGGCCGCAGTCTACGGCAACTTCTTTCGCAGCGCCCTGTCTATTCCCGTGGCCGTGGGCATCAACGTGGTGCTCGGCCACACGCTGTCCGGCGCCGGGGTGGCGTCGGCAACCGACGTTCTGCAGAAATGGGCCGCCATCATCTCCAAGGCGGCATCGGACCTGATGGCCGGGATCATCGAAGGCACCGCCGACCGCCGCCACAACATCTGTACGCGCTTCAGGGATTACCGCCACAAGCTCTCCGAGCTGTTGGCCATCTACGCCCAGTTGGAATTGCTCTTTCCGGAAGCCAGCGCCTACGAGCTGCTGGAGCCCTCCAAGCGCATGCGTCAGCGGGTCAACCGTGAAGCCCGCGACCTGGAGAAAATCATCACCATCCATGCTCTGGACCTGCTCTACTTCTGGATGTACCAGCCCAGGGCCCGGAGCGCGCTGGACCGACTGCTTAAAAACATCAACGAAGAGGAGCGTCACCTGTTGATCACCTCCCAGCTCACCCTCCTGCGCCAGCGGGACATCAGCCAGATGTTCATCGACGGTGTCCTGGGCGATGATTTCGCCCGCGCGCTTTCCTTCTATTTGTCGCGCTATCCCGAATACCTGGAAGCCATGAAGGAATATGCGTAAACGCGTTTAAGGGGAGCGCCAGCCAAAGGCCTGCCGTCGGAAACGGGCGCTAAAAGTCCACTTATGTTGCGCTGAGGTGGCCATTTGCCCCATTTATTGGGCGCACAGAAGCTGTTTTTCAGACAGCAGGTGAGGCTTTTGAAGGAATTTATTGATGCCCGACTTGTTGTTGTAGCGGTAGATCGCTTTTAACAGCGGAAGGTAATATTTGCCGAATTGCTGAAAGTACCGTCTGCTGACATATCTTAAAAACTTTTCGTTGTTCTGCCCGTTGGTTCTAAACCGCATATCCGCAATGACATCCAGATCCATGTCGAAATAATCTTCCGGAATTTTCGAAGGGATGCCGGGTACCGGCAAGTATTGCTGAACAAAAGGAATTAGCCCCAGTTGTTTGGTCATCATTAAAATCCCGTAATCTTCGGAGAGCCTGGTGTTGTAACCGAACATGATAATGACCGTGACCGCCTGCCGGCCGAAAGACCTCAGCAGCTTCTCCTTTGCCAGAAAATGGTCTCGCTGGGAAAGGCTGTTGCAACTAAAATAGACCATCGGCTTGGTAAACCGCGAATTGACGGATTTGACCTGTTGTAGAAGTTCAACGTTTTTGTTTGTTAACCGATAAATATCAAGCGATTGGCTAAAATTGACGCGATAGTTCCTTTGGATGATTTGCCCCAGGATTTCGGTTGCATTTTCAGCTGCGAGAAGATTATTGTCGAGCAGCATCACATTCTTCTGGTGTTTTGGAACAAAATCATCAAAATCCGCATAATGGCTGTTCAACCGCCCTTCCTTTCGCGGCACCAGGCAAAATGGACATCTTTTGTTGCATCCCCTCGTCAAAAAACCGATGGCGTACTTTTCATGGTGGTACAGGTGATAATCGGGAAAAGACGAATCGATTTCATCCGGCATCTTTTTTTTCAGGCAGATGCCGGAACCCCCGATTTGAATGTCGGAACCGTATTGGGAAACAAGGGCTTTGATTTTCAGTTTTGTGTCCTCGTTGTGGAACACGGTACTGGCAAAGTATCTATCGGCTTTTAGGTATTTGATGCCTTTCGACAAGCTAACTTCATACCCCTGCTTTTTATAAAAAGTGCTGATTTTCATCAACGCTAAATTCGGTATAAGACCGTCGATATCGTAAACAACGATTTTTTCCATTATTCTCAAATGCGGAACCGTCAACAACTGTCCTGGCGCGGTTGAACAGGGTGCGTGTTTCCCGCCGCGGCCGGCTGCGCTGGATTACACGCCTCACCCCACAGGGGGTGCGCGTTGAAAGGTGAACCGATTACACCACCCGCTTAAAATTTGCCTTTTGGCGGTTCCATCGTATATTGGGTGGGTTCAGGTTTAAAAGCAAATATTTTAATGGGATCCCACATGTTCAACTATTCAAACCGAAAGCTTCAGGATTTCGCTCAGAATACCACCCCTGACGCGCTCCAAAAGGGCTTGGACACCATGGCCGCCGCAATGGGGGACGAGGCCTTCACCCAGCGCGTCGCTCGCGAAATCGTTGAACGCACCCAACCCCAGCAGGCCGTTCCCGAGATCTATGGTCACTTCCGATCCGTGGTTTCGGACGGCATCCAATTTTTTCTATCCCAGGTGGGCCGCCAGCGGCTTATCGAACTTGTGGTCAGCCAGCTCAAATTGGACCCGGCGGCCGCCTCCCAGGAGCGGCTTCTGGAGCTGGCCAAACGGTTTCCGACCCTTCACAAGCTGGGCCAGGTGATTGCCCGCAATCCCACCATCGATCCGGCGCTCAAAAAGTGGCTGGTTCACCTGGAAAACGGCTGCTACGGCACGCCCCTGGACGGCATCATGGAGCGGATTGGCGGCCAACTCGAGCAGATCGGCAAACGGGGCCAGGTGCGCGTCCAGCCGTCCATTTTAGCTGAAGCCAGCGTAGGCGCCGTCATCCCTTTCTCTTGGCGCCGCCCCTCACATCAAAACCGGCTTCACGGGGTTTTCAAAGTTCTCAAACCCGGCATTCGAAGATGTCTTGATGAAGAATTTGTCTTGCTGGAAAAAACGGCGGCATTTTTTGAGGAAAATCGTGCGGCCTATCCGTTGAAGGATTTTAAATTCCTCAACGTATTCCAGGAAGTGCGGGATATGCTGGTCAACGAGGTCAATCTGGCGGCCGAACAGACCTATCTGATCGAAGCCGCCCGATTTTACAAAGATATGCCAAGCGTTCAGATCCCGGCGCTTTTGCCCTTCAGTACCGACATCATGACCGCCATGGGGTATCTGAACGGCCCCAAAATAACCGATGCCCCCCTGAATCAAGCGCAGCGCAAGCGTTGCGCCGCGGTCCTGTTCGAGGCGCTCATCTGCATGCCGCTTTTTTCCCGGCATAAGCTGAGCCTGTTTCATGGCGACCCGCACGCCGGCAATATCCTGGCCGTAAATGACGCCGCGTCGGGTTGCCTGCGGATCGGCCTCTTGGATTGGAGCTTGGCCGGGCGGCTGACCAAACGCGATCGGGTCAAAACCGCCCAGTTGATTCAAGCCGTTTTTAAAAAGGACCTGAGCGGCATCCGCCGCTCCGTCAACGCCTTGGCCGCTGGCAGTTCCATGGACAGGCCCTTGCAGCGGCAGAAGTTTCGCAGCCTGGTTTTAGACATGCTGCGATCCTCAGAATTTGAGCGCCTGACCCTGATCAAAAGAACCTTCAAGCTTATGGAGCACCTCGCCCTGGAAGGATTCGTCTTTTCAGCCAATCTGATGCTTTTTCGAAAAGCGGCCTTCACCCTTGAGGGGGTGCTTTACGATCTGTGGCCCGCATTCGATATGGACGCCGCTTTCACCCAATACCTGAGAGCCCTTATGACCCAGGAGATTCCCAAGCGGTTCGTCAACCTCTTCCTTCCGCTGGCGGACAAGGCTGAAAACTATTCCAGCCTGATCTCCAATTTCGAGCTTCACTCCCTCATGGTGCACCAATACGCTCTGGCTGTATGGGTCAGACCGCTGCCATTTGCCCGGCATCACAGGGGATGAGGATGAATCGGGAAACCCGCACCCCGGATGGCCATGGTCCGATCCCGGTCCGATCCTTGCCCCCCGGGCGATTTTTCTTCTCCTTTAATCGCGAAATGTCCCCTTTAGGCCAGGAAAACTGCCGGTTTCGACGTCTTCCGCCTTGACTTCTTGCGAAGTCACCCTACATTCTATTTAACATATTGATTTTTATTCATAATTTTTTTTTAAAGATCCTCTATTTTTTTCTTGCATTTGAGTCGAAAAAACATATAGTCGCGCCAAGCAGCTACGGGTGAAAGTCAGGCCGCAGCGCCCCCTCCGGCCGGCTCAAAGCCGGCTTCCAAAAACCCTTCTCATAAGAGGATACCAGAGACCATGCATGTTCCCATTGAAAGGAACGAACAGCTGATCGCCACGCCGAGCCAGGCAGCGCAGGAAAGCGACGACGAACCTCCCGACCCCAGCCCTTGTCTGGCAGGTGCTCCGGCACTTGCCCGCTCCAAACCTGCCGGCCGGGTTGTCCCGTTCCCTGCCCACCGTGCCGGAATTCTCAGTCCAGCCGTAAAATCGTTCCGAAAGCGACATTTTCCAAACGTTCCCAGCAAGTTGTGGAACGATTGGCAGTGGCAGACCAGCCACCGCATCCGCACCCTTTCCCAACTGGAAACGATGATTTCACTTTCCGAGGAAGAGCGTGGGGCCTTCACCCGGTCGGAAAGGTCGCTGCCCCTGGGTATCACCCCCTACTACATGGGTCTGATCTCCGCGGATGATCCCCACCAGCCCATCCGTCGCAGCGTGATCCCCACCGTTCACGAAACGGTTCACGCTGCCGGTGAGGCCGACGACCCCCTTGGAGAAGATACTCAGAGCCCGGTTGCCGGCCTGGTTCACCGTTATCCGGACCGGGTGCTCCTGCTGGTGACCGACTTTTGCTCGACCTACTGCCGGTACTGCACCCGCTCCCGGGTGGTGGGTCACGGCGCCATTCACCCCAGCCGCAACCGGCTGGAGCAGGCGTTTGCCTACATCGCGCAAACCCCGTCGGTCCGCGACGTGCTGATTTCCGGCGGCGACCCGCTGATGATCGGCGAGGAGAAGCTCTCCTGGATCCTGTCCCGACTGCGCCAGATCCCCCATGTGGAGATCGTGCGCATCGGCACCAAGGTGCCGGCGGTGCTGCCCCAGCGCATCACCCCACGATTGGTTCGGATGCTGCGTCAGTTCCACCCCTTGTGGATGAGCCTGCACTTCACCCATCCGGACGAATGCACTCCCGAGGCCTACCGCGCCTGCGCCATGCTGGCCGACGCGGGCATTCCACTGGGGTCCCAGACGGTGCTGCTCAAAGGCATCAACGACAACGTCGAAACCATGCGCCGGCTGATGCACCACCTGCTCAAGATGCGGGTCCGGCCCTACTACCTGTACCAGTGCGACCCCATCAGCGGGTCGGCGCACTTTCGCGCCCCGATTGAAAAGGGCCTGGAGATCATCCGCGGCCTGCGCGGATTCACCAGCGGCTATGCCGTTCCCACCTACGTGGTGGACGCTCCCGGCGGTGGCGGAAAAATCCCGTTGATGCCCGACTGCGTCGTGGGGCGGGAAAAGGATGCCCTGGTGCTCAGAAATTACGAAAACGGCGTGTACCGCTATCCTGAATCCTGCGACATCTCAGCCAGCTGATATCATAAAAGAACCCTGTCCGGTCGGGGAGCGCGCGCCCTGCGGGGCGCGCTTCCCCGATGTTTTTTGAACCCGTTTAAAGGAGAATCCCATGGTGGCACTGCAACCGACCCTCTGCGCGCGCTGCGCGGCGCAGGGCAAAACCTGCTGCCAGGAAAGGGAAATATACCTCACCCCCGGGGACGTGCGCCGTATCGGCGTCGTCAGCGGCGGACTGCAATTTGTGGAATGGACATCAACCGCCGACCCGTCCTATCTGGATCAGGACGATGATCCGGTGTGGCGGCAGCATGTTTTTCGCAGCGACGGCAGCCGGCGGATCCTGAAACGCAGCCCCAACGGGGACTGCATTTTCCTGGGCCCCCAGGGCTGCCGCCTGCCCCTGACGGTGCGGCCCCTGCTGTGTCGGCTGCATCCGCTGACCTATACCGCCGACCACATCGACGCCCAACCGGATGGCGAGTGCCCGCGCCATCTGCTGTCTTCCGGCGAGACCCTGCTTGCGGCCACCCACACGCCGATGGCCCTGGCGCGGCAATGGCACCGCCAGCTCTACGAGGAGATCCTGACCGATGCCCCTGACAATCGGACTGACCTACGACCTGCGCTCTGAGTACCTGGCGGAAGGTTTTTCGGAGGAGGAAACGGCCGAGTTCGACCGTGACGAGACCGTAACCGCCGTCGAATCGGCCCTCCGCTCTCTGGGACACCGCACCGAGCGCATCGGCCACGGCCGCAAACTGGCCGCCGCCCTGGTGGCCGGCCGGCGCTGGGATCTGGTGTTCAACATCGCCGAAGGCCTTTACGGCATCGGCCGCGAGGCCCAGGTGCCGGCGCTTTTGGACATGTACCGGATTGCCTACACCTTTTCGGACCCCCTGGTCATGAGCCTGACCCTGCACAAGGCCATGACCAAGCGGGTGATCCGGGACGCCGGAGTGCCCACGGCGGATTTCGTGGTGGCCGAAACCCCCGAAGACGCCCACCTGGTGGCCTTTGCAGCACCCTATTTCGTCAAGCCCGTGGCAGAGGGCACCGGCAAGGGTGTCACGCCGGAATCGATCGTGCGCCAAAAAACCGGCCTCGCGGCCGCCTGCCGGCGCTTGATCGACGCCTTCGGGCAGCCGGTGATCATCGAACCCTATCTGCCTGGCCGCGAGTTCACCACCGGCATCGTGGGCACCGGCCCCCAGGCCCGGGTGCTGGGCTCCATCGAGGTGCATCTGCTGGAGACCGCCGAGCCGGGGGTCTACTCCTACGTCAACAAGGAACAGTGCGAATCGCGGGTCAGATACACCCTCGGGCGCCCCGCGGAGGATCCGGTGGTGGCCGAAGCCGAGGCGGTGGCGCTTGCCGCCTGGCGGGTACTGGGCTGCCGGGATGCGGGCCGTCTGGACCTCCGCTGTGACGACAGCGGCCATCCTCTGTTTATCGAGGTCAACCCCTTGGCCGGGATTCACCCCGAACATTCGGACCTGCCCATCATCTGCAGCCACCTGGGGGTGACCTATGGGGAGCTGATCGGCTGGATCATCCAATCGGCCGCCGCCCGGATTCCGGCAGCCAGCCGTGCCCGGGGGCCCGTCTGATGCATGTGGCCATCGTACACGACAGCGTCACCGATGCCGATGCCCCCGATGCCCGGGACGCCATCGTGCAGGCCGATGCCGTGGCCCAGGCGTTGACGTCGCTGGGCCACACGGTTTGCCGGGTCGCCTGCAGCCTGAACCTGCTGGCCGTGGCGGCCGAGCTGCGCAGCCGGCAGGTGGACCTGGTGTTCAACCTGGTGGAGTCCATCGACGGCCAGGGGCGGCTGATCCACCTGCTGCCGTTTTGTCTGGACGCTTTGCCGATGCCTTACTCCGGCGCCCGGGCCGAAGCCGTGATGCTCACCTCCAGCAAAACCATGGCCAAGGCCTGGATGGCCGCCGGGGGGATCCCCACCCCGGCATGGATCGGTCCCTGGCCGGGAACGGATGGCCGGGCCCAGAAAGGCGCCTCCAAAAAGCGCACCTGGATCGTCAAATCGGTCTGGGAGCATGCCTCCATCGGCCTCGGGCCCCACAGTCTGATCAGCGACGCCGGCCCGCAACAGGTCTTCTCCCAACTTGCAGGCCGCGCCGGGGCGCTGGGCGGCGCCTGTTTTGCCGAACACTTCATCGCGGGCCGCGAGTTCAACCTCTCGCTTTTGGCGCATCCCGACGGCCCCCAGGTGTTGCCGCCGGCGGAAATCATCTTCGAGGGCTTTACGCCGGAAATGCCGTGCATCGTGGATTACCGGGCCAAATGGGATCAGGGCGCCTTCGAATACCACCACACCCCCCGGCGGTTCGAATTCGACTCATCCGATGCGGATCTGCTGGCGCGTCTCGCGACACTGGCCCTGCGCTGCTGGGATCATTTCGGCCTCAAGGGCTATGCCCGGGTCGATTTCCGCGTGGACCGCGCAGGCGCCCCATGGGTTCTGGAGATCAACGCCAACCCCTGTCTTGCACCCGATGCCGGGTTCGCCGCCGCCCTTGGCCAGGCGGGAATTGCCTATGCCGACGCGATCGCGCGGATCATCACCGACAGCCTGCCGCCCGCCAAAACCGGTGCCGATACCTGACGCCGCCCGACTAACCCCAGCAAGGAACCTATGGCATGCTCCGCATCCGACGCATCTATGACAACGTGCTGCCGGTGAACAAAAGCACCCTGAACCAGGTTCAGGAAATTCTGCGCAGCCGCTTTACCTCCGTGCCCGAAGCGGAGATTGCGCTGATTGGCGAGAAACTCAGAAACCCCTTCAAACAGCGCTTTCGCACGATTCTCTTCGTGGCCGAAAGCATCAAGGGCAAGGTGCGCGGGTTTGCCATCCTCCTCCACGAACCCGAAATCCAGTTTACCTTTCTCGACTGGATTGCCACGGCCTCGGACCGCGCCGGCGGCGGCATCGGCGGCGCGTTGTATGACCGCATCCGGCAGGAGTCGACGGCGCTTAAGGTCCACGGCCTCTTTTTCGAGTGCCTGCCGGATGACGCCAGGGCTTGCCCGGATTCGCGTGACCTCAAGCACAACCGCGCCCGTCTTCGCTTTTACGAGCGCTACGGCGCCCGCCCAATCGTCAATACCGCTTACGAATCGCCGGTAAAGCCCGAGGATACCTGCATGCCCCACCTGGTCTACGACGATCTGGGCACCGGCCGGCCGCTGAAAAAGGCCTTTGCCCGTCAGGTAGTGCAGGTGATTCTAGCGCGCAAGTATGCCGATTACTGCCCGGCCGATTATGTCGCGCGGGTGGTGTCAAGTTTCAGGGACGACCCCTTGCGGCTGCGCGCATTGCGCTACGTCAAGCCCGCGGCGGTGATCGCGGTGGTCGAAAGCCGCTCGGCCGAGCAGATCGCCCTGATCGTCAACGAACGCCACGACATCCATCACGTCAACGAGCGGGGCTATGTGGAGTCGCCGGTGCGGGTGAAAAGCATTTTAAAGGCCATCGAACCCAGCGGCCTGTTCACCACCATCACGCCCCGGCCCTTTCCGGACAAGCACCTCTACGCGGTTCACGATGCGGATTTCGTGGGCTATCTCAAACGCGCCTGCGCCGCGGTCCCCGCCGGAAAATCGCTCTACCCCTACATCTTTCCCATTCGCAACAAGACCCGCCCGCCCAAAGAGCCGTCGGTGCTCTCGGGCTACTACTGCATCGACACCTTCACCCCCATCAACGCCAACGCCTATCCGGCGGCGCGCCGCAGCGTGGACTGCGCCCTGACCGCCGCCCGCGAGATTTTGGACGGCCGCAGGATCGCCTACGCGCTGATCCGCCCCCCGGGCCACCATGCCGAGCGCCGCTCCTTCGGCGGCTTCTGCTACTTCAACAACAGCGCCATCGCCGCCCAGTACCTGTGCGCCCACGGCCGGGTGGCCATTTTGGACATGGATTACCACCACGGCAACGGTGGGCAGGACATCTTCTACCGCCGCAGCGACGTGTTGACCGTCTCCATTCACGGCCACCCCCGCTTCGCCTACCCCTATTTTTGCGGATTCGAAGACGAGCGCGGCGAGAGCGAAGGCGAAGGCTTCAACCTCAACATCCCCCTGCCCGAGGCGGTCGACGGCGAGAAGTACCGCAAGGCCCTGGCGCGCGCCCTGCAGCGGATCAGAGAGTTCAAACCCCAGTTCCTGGTGTTGGGCTTTGGCCTGGACCCGGCCAAGGGGGACCCCACCGGCTCGTGGTCCCTGACGGGGAAAGATTTTGCCCAAAACGGGCAGATGATCGGGGCCTTGGGCCTGCCGCTGGTGGTAGTCCAGGAGGGCGGGTACCGCACCCAGACCTTGGGAAAAAATGCGCTGGCCTTTTTTCGGGGGGTGGTCGCGGGCGTCGATCAATGGGCGGACAGCCGCCACACCCCGGATCACCGCCTTCACGGGGTGATCTTCCGCGATACGATCGTCCCCGAGGACGGCCGGCGGGTCCGCCACCTGGTGGAGGTCACCGGGTTCTTCCATCCGGAGGAGGTGGTCGTGGCCGAAGAACTGGTGCTGGCGCGCGTGGAAAAGGGGGATGCCAGCGGCTACCATTTCATCATGGCCGAGCACTACGGCCGCTTGGCCGGGTACGCCTGCTTTGGCCCCATCCCCTGCACCGCCGCCAGCTACGATCTTTACTGGATCGCCGTTCATCCGGACTTCCAGAGCCGCGGGCTGGGCCGTCGCCTGCTGACCGAATCCGAGCGTCGCATCAAGGCCCTCGGCGGCAGCCGGATTTACGTGGACACCTCGCAGCGGGTGCAGTATGCCAGCACCCGCGCCTTTTATGAACGCTGCGGCTACCGCCTGGAGACTGTCCTCAAAGACTTCTACGCCGCGGGCGACGGCAAGGCCATCTACTGCAAATCTTTTATTTAAAGTTCCGCGCTCCTACGCCCGCCACAGGGTCCAGGCCAGACCATTCTTATCCGTACTGTGGGTAAATTTGGATTTGCATGTCAAACACTCGTAATCCTGCTCCTCGAAGCCCCGGGGTTTAATCCCCCTGAAAATGCGGGGCTCATCCACCTTTATTAAAAATTCATGCGGCCTTCCATTGCGCGCTTTCATCGCTTGCGCCTCACACAGATCGCAAATTTTCATTTTGATTCCTTTCCGACTGATTGCGGGAAATCCCGAGCGCAAGCTTTCTCCACGGTGGCCAAGCGCCACAAGGTGAACACGGCTGCGACGCCACCCAAAAACCGTGGTTCATGGGGATGGTTTTTTTCCGGGAGGGGGCTTGCGCGCCTTTTCGCTTTTTTTAACTTGACAAATAAATCTGAATGGAGTGAACATTCATTCAGAATAAAACGACCTATTATAACTAAAAATGATACATTTTCGCCTGGTGCTTCCCCCCTATCCACCATCACGGGAGGATTCGGCAAACCATGTTTTTCCCGGTATCCGGCATCGAGGTCAACCCGTTCGCTGCTTTTGGCGTTGCGTGCGTTATTTCCTTTTTCACATCCATGGGCGGGGTTTCCGGCGCCTTTCTGCTGCTGCCCTTTCAAGTCAGCTTTCTGGGCTACAGCGCGCCATCGGTCAGCGCCACCAACCAGGTGTTCAACATCGTGGCAATTCCCAGCGGGGTGTATCGCTACATCCGGGAAGGCCGAATGCTCTGGCCCCTCACCCGGGCCGTCATCATCGGCACGCTGCCAGGGGTGTTTATCGGCGCATGGGTGCGCATCGTCTATCTGCCCGACCCTAAAAACTTCAAACTTTTTGTCGCCGCGGTCATGTTTTACATCGGCTTGCGCCTGCTGCTGGACGTGTCACGGCGGAAGGCCTCCACAGGCGCTCCCCGGCCGTCGCCCAAGGGCAGTACCGACCTTGCGCTGAAAGTCCTGCAGGCCACCTGGCGCCAAGTGGCGTTTGAATACGATGGCGCCACCCACCGGTTTTCACCCCTGGTGGTGTATCTCATCTGTTTTTTGGTGGGCATCGTCGGCGGCACATACGGTATCGGCGGCGGCTCCATCGTGGCACCCTTCTTTGTGGCGATTGTCGGCCTGCCGGTCCATGCCATCGCCGGGGCAGCCCTGATGGGCACTTTCATCACGTCCGTGGCCGGGGTGGGATTCTACCATCTTTTGTCCCGAATCTATACCGAAATGGCCGTTGCGCCGGACTATATGCTGGGCGCGCTCTTTGGCGCCGGCGGTCTGGTGGGGATGTACCTGGGCGCGCGCACCCAGAAGTTCGTGCCTGCCAAGGCTATCAAAGGAATCCTGTGCGGCTGTGTCCTGATTGTCGCCGGAAAATACATCCTGGAATTTTTCATGTAGGCCTGCCCGGGAAGCGGCGTTTGCCGGAAGCCGGTCAATACCGCTGGCGGTAAAACACTGCCGGTTTTCGATGTGGCCATGGCATCGATGGTGACAATGACGCCTTCCAGGGAAAGCTAACGTGCGATTGCCCTGTTTACATGTCAATCATACCTTGACATTTTCCAAAAACCAAAATATTGGTTCTGTCTTCACGCAGAAGACGTACCAGGAAGGTACACTTCAACAAACGGAGCTTGCATCGCGCATCCGGGGCACCCTTAAACCGGCCCCCTGAGTGCGAATCACCCGGTTTGGGCGGCAGCCAAAAGGGTTCGCCGCAACCGTAGCCTCTGAAACTCATCCAGGCCAAGAAGGTCTCTGTGGGGGAACTCCCCCCCGCGCTGACCTCTTGGCCTTTTTGTTTGGTTCGGGAAGGTCGGCGGGAGGCTATTGGACTCGAGGAGGTGACCGTTGAGATTGTGGAAACCCATCCTGCCGGCGCTCGTGCTGGGATCAGTTCTGGCGCCGGCACTGCTGTGGGCGGCGGGGGACGCCGTCCGGGATAAGATCGAAAAGCCGGTCCAGCAAGCCATCGACACCCGCCAGGCCACCCAGAAGGCCGAGGAGGCATGGCGCCAGGAACGCGACGAACGCATGGCCCTGCTGACCTCGCTGGAACTGGAGCAGGCGCGGCTTGAAAAAGAGCAGCCGCGCTTGCAGGAGGATCAGGCCGCACGCCGGCAACGGATTGATGCTAAAGCGCGCCAGCTGGCCGCCAGCAAGGAGATCGCAGGCCAGATCGCCCCTTACCTGGAGGAGGTCCTGGCCGCGCTGCGCGCCCGCATCGATGCGGACCAGCCGTTTCTGACCCGCGAGCGCCGACTGCGGGTGGACCGCCTGGGCAGCCTGCTGGGCGACCCGGGGGTGACAGTCAGCGAAAAATTCCGCAAAACCATCGAAGCCCTCATGGTGGAGGCCGAATACGGGCGGACCATCGAGGTCTACCAGGACACGATCACGGTGGAGGGGCAGCCTCTGCTGGCCACGATCTTTCGGCTGGGACGGATCGGCCTGTTCTACCAGACCCTGGACCACCGCCACAGCGGCATGTTCGATGTGGCGGCCGGGACCTGGACCCCGCTGCCGTCCTCCTTTGACCGCGCCCTGCGGACGGCCATCGACATCGCGGCCAAGCGGCAGCCGGTGGAGCTTCTGAACCTGCCCGTGGG
>JBAPYE010000241.1:0-2335 GCA_049284575.1 Desulfobacterales bacterium | reverse complement strand
CCCCCCAAGAGTCTGCCGGCCCCGCCGCAGCAGGAGGAATTCGCGTTCATGCACCAGGAGGGCGATTTCCGCCTGCCGGCCCTCGCCTTTCTGGAGGACCCGCCCGAGCGCTCGGCCAAGGTCAACTCCGACAACCTGCGGGCCCAATCCCAGTTGATCGAGAAGAAACTCGAGGATTTCGGGGTCAACGGCAA
Source organism: Desulfobacterales bacterium (assembly GCA_049284575.1). GTDB lineage: Bacteria > Desulfobacterota > Desulfobacteria > Desulfobacterales > JAABRJ01 > JAABRJ01. The sequence continues at coordinate 2,141 of JBAPYE010000241.1, read as the reverse complement.
GGTCGTGGCGGTCACCCCCGGCCCGGTGATCACCACCTATGAGTACGAGCCCGCGCCGGGGGTCAAGATCAACAAGATCGTCAACCTCTCCGACGACCTGGCCCTGGCCCTGCGGGCCCTCAGCATCCGGACGGTGGCCATCCCGGGAAAATCCGTGATCGGGATCGAGGTCCCCAACGAAGACCGCGAGATGGTCTGTTTCAAGGAGGTCGTCGGCTCCCGGGTGTTCGAAAAGGCGCGCTCCAAGCTGCCCCTCTGCCTGGGCAAGGACATCGTGGGCAACCCGGTGGTGGCGGATCTCGAAAAAATGCCGCACCTGCTGATCGCCGGCGCCACGGGTGCCGGCAAAAGCGTGGCCCTCAACGCCATGATCTGCAGCTTCCTCTACCGCTCGACCCCCGAGGACATCCGCCTGATCATGGTGGACCCCAAGCGCATCGAACTCTCCCTTTACGACGGCATTCCCCACCTGATCACCCCGGTGGTCACCGATGTCAGCAAGGCCACCAACGCCCTCTTCTGGGCGGTGCGCGAGATGGAGCATCGCTACGAACTGCTGTCCCGCTTTCAGGCCAAAAACATCCACCAGTTCAACCAGAAAATCGCCAAGGAGCCGCCCCCGGAGACCGCAGAGGGCCAGGCGCCGCCCCCCGAAAAGCTGCCGCTGATCGTGATCATCATCGACGAGCTGGCCGACCTGATGATGGTGGCCTCGCGCGACGTGGAGGTGGCCCTGACCCGTCTCGCCCAGATGGCCCGGGCCGCCGGCATTCATCTGATCCTGGCCACCCAGCGCCCGTCGGTGGATGTGCTCACCGGCATCATCAAGGCCAACTTCCCCACCCGCCTGACCTTTCAGGTGTCCTCCAAAACCGATTCGCGCACCATCATCGACGCCAACGGCGCCGAAAACCTGCTGGGCAACGGTGATATGCTCTTCATGCCGCCGGGCACCGCCAAGCTCCAACGGATTCACGGCGCCTACATCTCCGAGACCGAGCTGGAACGAATCACCGCGTTTCTGCGCGCGCAGCAGAAACCCGATTACGACGCGGCCGTGATCGAAGCCGCGGCCGAAACCCAAAACGGCGAGGAGACCCCCGCAGACTTCGACGAGCGCTACGACGAGGCCGTGGCCCTGGTGACCCGCACGGGGCAGGCGTCGATTTCAATGGTGCAGCGCCACTTGCGCATCGGTTACAACCGGGCGGCGCGGATCATCGAAACCATGGAAAAGGAGGGGGTGGTGGGGCCCTCGGACGGCGTCAAGCCGCGCGAGGTGCTGGCAAGAGGGTTTGATGGCATGCCCTGAACGCCTGGCCGCGGCGGTCAAGGGGTTTCTCGACCCGCTCGAGGGCCGCCGCCTCTTTGAGCTGGCCGCGGCGGCCAGCAGGCAAGGCCCCTGCCTGGAGATCGGCAGCTACTGCGGCAAATCCACCGTCTATCTGGGCTGCGGCTGCCGCCAAAACGGGGGGGTTCTCTTCTCGGTGGACCACCACCGCGGCTCGGAGGAGCAGCAGCCTGGCGAGGCCTACTTCGACCCCGCGCTCTTCGACCCTGCCAGCGGCCGCGTGAACACCTTTCCCGCCTTTCGCAGGACCCTGGCGACTGCCGGTCTGGAGGAGACCGTGGTGCCCCTGGTCTGCCCCTCGGCCCTGGCGGCGCGGGGGTGGGCCACACGGCTCGCCCTGGTCTTCATCGACGGCGGCCACAGCTTCGAGGCGGCCCACGGCGACTACCGCGCCTGGTCCGGGCATCTCATGCCCGGCGGCTATCTGCTGATCCACGACATATTTCTGGACCCCGCCGCGGGCGGGCAGGCGCCGCGCGAGGTCTACCGGATCGCCCGCGGCAGCGGGCGGTTCGACGCGCTGCCCATGACCGGAACCCTGGGCGTGCTACAACGGCGCGCCTGAGGCCTCCCGGCCGGAACGGTGACTAGCGGCGCACCCGGGTGGAGCCGTCGGAGCCGCGCAACACCCGCACCGAGTCCCCGATGGCAAACGTCCGCTCCTCCGCGCCGAGTTCCTGCACCACCGACATCATCTGGCCGTTTTCGAGCCTGACGGTGATCTCCAGAGCAGGGCTTCGGCGTGCGGCCCCCTCCGCCATTTGCCCGGCGCCGGCTCCCAGCAGGGCGC
>JBAPYE010000240.1:0-6051 GCA_049284575.1 Desulfobacterales bacterium | reverse complement strand
GCTTCAGCCCGCAGCGCCGGGCAAGCGCCCCCGCCCGCTGCATGTAGGCGACGTCCAGGGGGGCGCCGCTGCAGCGGTTGTGGGTATTTTCCAGAATCAGCAGCCGGCTGGCCGGGAAGTGGATGTCCTCGCCGCGGACGGCCGCTTCGACCGCCGCCAGATCCAGGGTGCCGTCGGGCTGGTTGGGCACCGTGCGCGGGTGGATCCCGCCGACGGCCGCACACCCGCCCTGCTCGTAGTAGAAGACGTGGGACTGGTCCCCCAGGATCACCTCGTCGCCCCGGCCGCAGTGGCTCAACTGGCTCACCAGGTTGGCCATCGTGCCGCTGGCGACGAACAGCGCCGCGGCCTTGCCGGTGAGTTCGGCCGCCATTTCCTCCAGGCGCCTCACCGTGGGGTCCTCGCCGTAAACATCGTCGCCCACCTCGGCGGCGGCCATGGCCGCGCGCATCGCCGCCGTGGGACGGGTGAGGGTGTCGGAGCGCAGATCAACGATTCGCATAGCCACCTCTTGATGGGTTCGCTTGCATTTCGGGATGGGGAAGGTATTGCCGTCGCCCGCCGCGCGTGAACGGCACACGACGATTCTGCTACCGATTATTTGGAAAGCGGGGAAGGATTGTCAACCCAATTTTTCAGGCGGCGCACGGCCGGTGGCAGGGCAGGAGGACGGCGACGATGCGGCGGATGGGGGTAAAATGCCCCTCGCGGGGTCCATGTTTAGCGGTTTTTGAAGAAGTTGACGACAAAGAGAATATGCCGTCTCATGGCCTCCAGTGCGGCATGTTCATCGTGGACCTTGATGGCATCGGAAATGGCGGTGTGCTGCGCCACAATCAGGTCGAGATTGCCCGGAACCTCGTAGAGCTGCCTGAGGCTTTCCCTGATCCCCACGAAGAGGAAATCGTAGAAATTGCGCATGATGTAGACCTGCAGGGGATTTTTGGTGGCGTAGGCGACGGCCATGTGAAACGAGGTGTCGGCCTGGGTGCCCAGCCGCCCGGAACGAATGGCCTGGGCCATCTCCTCGAGGCTGTTTTCAAGAAACTGGACGTCCTTTTCGTCTGCGCGCCGGGCGGCCAGGGCGGCCGCATTGCACTCCAGGCCCATGCGGACTTCCAGCAGATCCTGGATGGACGCCCCCTGGCTTTCCATGGCCAGGGCCACGACGTTTTTGTCGGCGGCATCCTGGCGACGCACAAAGGTCCCCTGCCCCTGCCGGTGCTCCAGCAGCCCCAGCACCACCAGCTTGTTGATGGCGTTGCGGACCGTGGTGCGGCTGACGTTCAGGGCCTCGGCCAGTTCCCGCTCGGGCATCAGCTGATCGGCGGGTTTGAGTTCGCCCCGGAAAATAAGCTCCCGGAGCTGCTCGAAAACCTGGTCTGAAATGCGCTTGGGCTTGATTGGTTTCAGGGAGAGTGTCATGGCTTCGCTTTCAGGGATTCGGCATACAGTTGTACCGGGTGCCGGACCGCCACCCGGTCGCCGGCGCGCGAGAGGGCGTCGGATATCTGCAGCATGCACGCCGGACATCCTGTGGCCACCACTGCCGCGCCGCAGGCCTGAATGTTGTCGCGCTTGCGTTGCCCGATAGCGGCAGACAAATCGTAGTACTGCAGGTTGAAGCTGCCGCCCATGCCGCAGCAGGTATCGGCCTCGGGCATTTCGACCAGGCGGTAATCCGGGGTGGCCGCGATCACCGCCCGCGGCTGGGCGGCGACGCCCAAGGATTTCTTGAGGTGGCAGGGGTCGTGGTAGGTGACCGCGACGGGTTCGCCGTCCTTTTGCCGGTCAAGGGCCAACAACCCAACCTCGTCCACCAGAAACTGGTTGACATCAAGGGTCTTGGCAGCCATTTTTTCCACCCGGGCCTGCAAGGCGGGCGTCTCCTCGCGCAGCATCATCGGCCACACCTTGCGGATCGTGGAAGTACAGGTGGCGCAGGCGGTGACCAGGTAGTCCCAGCGGGCGGCCTCAAACAGGGCGAGGTTGTGCCGCACCAGCTTCCCGAAGGTCTGGGTGTCCCCCGCTGAAACTGCCGGTATCCCGCAGCAGGCCTGCCCGGGCGGCATAAAGATGCCGACCCCGTGAAACTGCAGGACGTCGACGGCGGCCCGGGCGATATCGGGAAAAAATTTGTCCAGCAGGCAGCCGACGAAAAAGGCCGCCCGCGGGCGACCCGTTGCCGGGGGGCTGTCCAGTTCGGATAGCAGGCGGTGGAAAGGGGTTGGTGCCAGGCCCCGGAAATGGCGGTCCCCGATCAGGGGCGAGTTGATTCGCGCACAGGAGGTGCCGATCACGTCGTTGACTTCGCGGGTGAAGATTTTCTGGAATTTGGCGCCCCAGGCCATCAGGTTGTCGAACAGCTCGGGGTGGGCCAGCATCCCCCGCAAGATCGCTTTCTTGGCCGGCGGCAGCCCCATGAAGCCCGCCAAAATCGCCCGGGCCTGCAGAAAAATTTCCATCACGCTGACCCCGCTGGGGCAGTTGGCCGCACAGGACCCGCAGAGCAGGCAGCGGTTGAGACGCTCGTAAACCCCCTGGGGATCTTTGAACATCTCCTGCATCAGACCGTCGAGCAGCGCGAGCTTGCCACGCGCCACGTCCGCCTCGCGCCCGGTCTGGGAGAACACCGGGCAGACCGCCTGGCACATGCCGCAGCGCATGCACACCACCAGCTGATCCTCCAGTTTTTTCATCAAGCGGGTGAGTTCCTGCACGCTGGCCATGATCAGCCTCCGATTATTTTGCCGGGGTTGAGGATGTTGTGGGGGTCCAGGGCGGCCTTGACCCGCCTGGAATACAGGATGGTCGCCGGGCTGGTCTCCTTTTCAAGATAGCACGATTTGGCGATGCCCGTGCCGTGCTCCCCGGAAAGCGTGCCGCCCAGGGCCAGGGCCTGGTCGAAAATGTCCGTGATGGCCGCCTCGACCTTTTTCCATTCGGCCTTGTCGCGCCGGTCGGTGAGGATCGTGGGGTGCAGGTTGCCGTCGCCGGCATGCCCGAAAGTCCCGATGGCAAGGCCGGACCGGGCGCTGATGGCCTGGATGGCCTTGACCATCGCCGGGATTTGGCTGCGGGGAACCGTCGCGTCCTCCAGCACCAGGGTCGGGCGCAGCTTGGCAAGCGCCGAAAGGGCTGTTCGGCGGGCGGCCCAGACCTTGTCGCGTTCCGCGGCGCTCTGCGCCACGCGGATATCGGCGGCGCCCATCCGGCGGCAGATGGCTTCTACTTTGGCGGCGTCATCCGCCACCTGGGCGGGGTGCCCGTCGACCTCGATCAGCAGCAGCGCCGCCGCCTCTCTGGGAAGCCCGGCATGGCTGTAGTCCTCCACCGCGCGAATGGTGAAATTGTCCATGATCTCCAGGGTGGCCGGGACCACGTGGCTGGCGATGATGGCCGCAACCGCCTCTGAGGCCTTGCCCATCTCATCGAAAACCGCCACCATCGATTTCCGGTCCTGGGGCAGCGGAATCAATTTCAGCGTAATCTTGTTGAAGACCCCCAGCGTGCCTTCGGAGCCCACCATCAGGCCCGTGAGATTGTAGCCGGTGGCACACTTCACGGTCCGCGAGCCGGTCTTGACGGGTTCACCATCGGCACTGAAAAATTGCAGCCCCATGACGTAGTCGCGGGTCACACCGTACTTGAGGCCCCGCAGCCCCCCGGCGTTTTCGGCCACATTGCCGCCGAGGGTCGAGACCGACTGACTGCCCGGGTCCGGCGGGTAGAAAAGCCCCTTGGCCTCCACGGCGGCCGCCAGCTTGGCCGTTACCACCCCGGGCTGAACCACGGCATACATATCCTGCTCGTTGATCTCCTCGATGCGGTTGAGCGCGTTGGTGACCACCACCACCCCGTCGGCGATGGGGATCGTGCCCCCGCTGAGATTCGTGCCGGCGCCCCGGACGGTCAGCGGAATCCGGTTTTGGTTGCACAGCCGGACCACCTGGCCGAGTGCCTTCCCCGTGGCGGGACGCACCACCAGGCCCGGCATGACCGGCTCGAGAACGGCCGCGTCATATGAATAGGTGAGACGATCCGCCTGGTCGGCGAAAACATTGTCCGCACCCACTTTGGCCTGAAATTCCTTCAACAGGGACTGCCTGATCATGAGACCTCCTCGGGTTGACGCCTCCAGTAACGCATCAGGAGAGGATTTAATTGGTATGACCTTTATTTAGCCGAAATCATTCCTAAACTCATAAACCAATTTCGCAAGCCTTATCATTGGTACTAATGTTTTATTTAATAACAAAAGGTTATATTGTTTTCAAGTTATTTTTGTTTTCATCCTTGACAACCCTATTGGTTTTTTTTAGAATGGTATGACCTTTTACCAAAACAGCAACCGAAACCCACCGCGCCCATGCAAAGCCTCTGCTCGCAAAATCAGCCGTCAGCGGCCCCTGTCCCCCGGACCAAGTCGATGGAACGTCCACTTATTTTTTTTCGCCGCACGATGGTGGGGCCGGCGCGGCGTGGCGCAACGCTTCGGTTCAGAACACAAATCCGTGGAAAGGAGGTGGTCCCCAGGGCACGACCGGCGGTGTTGACCGCCCAAGGATAGACTGCGCGCAACCATCCAACACACTGAATCCAATTCGAGGGAGGACCATTAAAATGAAGAAGTGTTTGACCACCTTGTGTAGCATCCTGCTGGTTTTCGCCGTTGGCGCCGCTTTTTCACAGGCCGCCGAAAAGCGGGGCAAGTTCGGCGTCGACCCGCGCAACGAAATCGCCAAGCGCGTGACCTTCAAACCGTCCACCGAAAAAATCCGCTGGAAGATGGTCATGCCCTGGTCCAAAGGGCTCCTGTTCTACGACATCGCCGTCCATTTCGCCGACAGCGTGCGCCTGGCATCCGCCGGCCGGCTGGACATCAAGGCCTTTTCCGCCGGTGAACTGGTACCGGCGATGCAGTCCTTCGACGCCGTTAGCGAGGGCTCGGCCCAGGTGGGCCACGACTGGCCGGGTTACTGGAAGGGTAAAAACGAAGCCTTCGTCGCCTTTGCCTCGGTGCCCTTCGGGCTGGACGCCGAAGGCTACAACATCTGGCTGTATGAAAAAGGCGGTCTGGAGATGATGCAGGAGATATACGGCAAATTCAATCTCTTCGCCCTTCCGGGGGGACAGTGCGGCCAGGAAATGGGGCTTTTCTCCAACAAGCGCGCCACCAGGATGGAGGACTTCAAAGGCTACCGGGTGCGCACCCCGGGTTGGTACATGGACATCTTGAACAACATGGGCGCCTCGGTCAGCCCGCTGCCCGGCGGCGAGGTCTACCTCGCCCTGGAACGCGGCGTCATCGATGCGGCCGAGTTTTCCTCGCCGGCCATCAACTACCCCATGGGTTTTGACGAGATCACCAAGTACGCCATCCAGCCGGGCGTTCACCAGCCGGGCATCCAGTGCGCCCTTTTCTTCAACAAGGACGCCTACGACAAGCTGCCCGAGGATCTGAAGTGGATCATCGATATCTGCGCCAAGGAAACCCAGCTCTGGAGCTATAACTGGATCAACAGCCTCAATGCCGAAGCGATCCGGATGTTCAAGGAAAAAATCGAGATCGTCAAACTGGACACCGAGACCCTGATCGATTTCCGCAAGTTCACCAAGACCTACCTCGACGAGGTCAAGGCCAAATACCCCGACGTCAAGAAAGTCCTCGACAGCCAGGAAGCCTTTCTGGAGAGCTTCGCCGACTGGCGTGACGCCCGCAGCGGCGCCACCCCGTGGCCCTACGAAACCTACATCACCGGTCGGATCACGGAATAATCGGTTGCAGGCCCGGCCGCCGGAATCCGGCGGCCTTTTGCTTGCCCCCCATCAGCCCAAAGAGGAAACCAACATGTTTTCCGCCATTTCGCGCGCCATCGACACGTTCAACAAAAAGGAAGGCGAAATCACCTCTCTGCTGGTGCTGCCGCTACTGGCGGTGGTGATCTACGAGGTTTTCATGCGCTACGCTTTCAACGCCCCGACCATCTGGGGCTTTGAGGTCACCACGTTCCTCTACGGCATTCACTTCATGTTCGGCTACGCCTACAC
>JBAPYE010000239.1:0-3047 GCA_049284575.1 Desulfobacterales bacterium | reverse complement strand
GCACAATATGGCGCCGGATTTTGGTTCGTCACCCAGGCACATTCGCCGGCGCATATCGGGATATGTGCCGGCGGATGTAACGCCGGTGACGGGCCAAAAGACAAGCAAGATGTGCAATTATTTCTTGCCGAGGCCCTAAGGCCGGTAAAACAGCGCGCGACCCGGCGCGCCGGCTGCCGGGTGGATTACATTCCCAGCACCAGTGTCAGCAGAAAGGCCAGGACCACGAACACCAGCATGCCGACGACATCCAGGATACCGTTTAGAATCATGGTCAGCATCTTGCCCTCCTTTCACGCATTGCCGCAGTAGTATTCCTGGGCTTCTTCGGCAGAATCGAAAAACACCCATTCCCGCCAGATGACCCTCCCGGCCAGCTTGCGGATGCGTTCGACGGCTGTACTGCCGTAGTACTCCAGGCAGTCGTAAAACTCGGGCTGTTTTCTGGTTTTTTGCATGTGCGCCTCCTTGTCCAGGGGTGGATTGTTCAAGGTTTGGCGCCAGACTATCAGGGGGGTGTGACAGATCCGGTCACACCCCCCCTGATTTTTTTTTGCGGACAGTGAAAAAAGTGACGGGTGCAAAGACGGTTTGCTTTTGAGGCCTTGAAATGCTATGGAGCTTTTCTTTAGTAGCGTCCGCGGCCTGTCGATAAACAAGCGAAAAATAAGTTAAATCCACAAGATGCCTGAAATCCCGTTCGCACCGGCTTTTGTAAGGACTTCAGATGAACGATCGACAGGTCATGTTCCTGGACGGTTTACCTTTCGGGTGGGTCGTGAGCGACAGCACCCTGAGCGAAATCTATGCTGACAAGCTCAAACGTCAGATGCTGATCGACGCGCTTTTTGATAGAATATTCCCCCTTGATCACGAAAGAAATTCAGATGGATAAGCTGATTGACATAGCTAAAAGGCTTCTTGTCTTTTTGGCCCTTTTACTGGTGATGTTAATCCCCTTCATCTCTTACTCTCAGATCCAGTAAGAGACCCATCGCGCTGCCGAAGGTGCTGCCCGTTTTCGGTCCCCGGCATCGCCTGTAGACAACCTCACGACCACCGCCAACAGACACCCGCCGCAGCGCCCGTTTCAGGCGGCCTCAGGGGAGGACCTCAACATGGCCAAGAAGAACATCCCTTTTCCTCCGATACCTGCCAGACCGACACCCGCCAGCCCACTGCTCGAGGACATTCAGTGGCACATCATGTCCACCTTGGGAAACGACTACCACCCGCCCCGTAAATTCTACTACTACAAAGGCTTGTCCTACAGCATGCGCGACCGCCTGATCCGGCGTTGGATCGAAACCCAGCGATCCTTCTACGAGCGGGTTTCCAAGCGGGTTTACTACCTTTCCATGGAATTCCTGCCGGGGCGCTTTCTGATGAACTACATCGTCAACATGGGGATGACCGACGAATGCCAGGAAGCCATGCAGGAAACCGGCTTCAGTCTGGCGGAACTGGCGGAGCAGGAGTGGGATGCCGGACTGGGCAACGGCGGGCTGGGACGCCTGGCCTCGTGTTACATGGACGCCATGGCGACCCTTAAAATTCCCGGTTACGGCTACGGCATCCGCTATGACTACGGCATTTTCTATCAAAAAATCGTGAACGGCTACCAGGTCGAGCGGGCCGACAACTGGCTGCGCTACGGCAGCCCGTGGGAAATCTATCGCCGCCGCCACCTCTACGAGATCAAATTCTACGGCCGCTCCGTGCCGGTTACCGACGAAAACGGGCGGCTGCGCTATCAGTGGGTGGACACCGCCAACATCATGGCGATGGCCTGTGACATTCTCATCCCGGGCTACGCCAACGACCATGTCATGAACATGCGGCTGTGGGTCGCCATGTCCAGCCGCGATTTCGACCTCACGGATTTCAACCAGGGGGATTACATGGGCGCCATGGAGGCCAAGGTGATGAGCGAGAACATCTCCAAGGTGCTCTACCCCAGCGACGAGCTCGAACAGGGACGCGAATTGCGTCTGAAACAGCAGTATTTTTTCGTATCGGCCACCTTCCAGGACATCCTGCGCCGATTCAAGAAAAAACACACCCACTTTTCCGAGTTTCCGAACCTGGTGGCCGTCCAGCTCAACGACACCCACCCCAGCATCGGCATTCCCGAACTCATGCGTCTGCTGATGGACGAGGAGGGCTTGGGCTGGGATGAGGCCTGGCCCATCTGCCAGCAGACCTTTGCCTACACCAACCACACCGTCCTGCCCGAAGCGCTCGAATCCTGGCCGGTGGGCCTGCTGGGCCGCGTGCTGCCGCGGCACCTGGAAATCATCTATGAAATCAACCGGCGCTTTCTGGAGTCGGTTTCCCGGCGCCACCCCGGCGACACCGGCAAACTGGATCGCCTCTCGATCGTGCATGCCGGGCAGGTGCGCATGGCCCACCTGGCCATCGTCGGCAGCCACACGGTCAACGGGGTGGCCGCGCTGCACACGCGCATTCTCAAAGAGACCCTGTTTCGCGAGTTTGACGAGTTTTTTCCGGGACGCATCATCAACGTGACCAACGGCATCACTCCGCGCCGCTGGCTTTTGCAGACCAACCCGGAGCTCTCCGCACTGATCACCGCCAAAATCGGGCCGGACTGGGCCGGGGATCTCGATCGTCTGCGCGCGTTGCTGCCCTTGGCCGAAGACCCCGATTTCCAGGCGGCCTGGCGTAAGATCAAGCACCACAACAAGGAGCGGCTGGCGCTTGAAATCCAGCGCCTCACCTGCGAGGCAACCGACCCGGACTCTCTTTTCGACGTCCAGATCAAGCGCATCCACGAATACAAGCGCCAACTGCTCAATCTGCTGCACGTCATCACGCTCTATCAGCGCATCCGCCAGGACCCAGAACTCGACCTGGTGCCGCGCACGGTCATTTTTGCGGGCAAGGCCGCCCCGGGGTATGCGCTGGCCAAATTGATCATCAAGCTGATCAACGCCGTGGCCGCCACCGTGAATGCCGACCCCCTGGTCAGCCGACGGCTCAAGGTGGTTTTTTTGCCAAACTATTCCGTTTCCCTGGCCGAAAAG
>JBAPYE010000238.1:0-5279 GCA_049284575.1 Desulfobacterales bacterium | reverse complement strand
GCACGCGCTCTCCGTGGGTGAAGTGATTTCCGCCGCGCCCCTGGTTCGCCAGCTGGCCCGCGAGCTCAAGGGGCGCAAGATCGTTTTTTCGGTCTCCACCCTGACCGGTTTCCGGATCGCTCAGCAGCAGCTTCCGGCGGTGGTCTCGGCCCTTTTCTTTTTCCCCTACGACCTGCCCTTCAGCGTTCGCCGCACCGTGGACCGGGTGCGGCCCGGGATCGTGGTCATCGTGGAAACGGATCTCTGGCCGAACTTTTTGACCTATCTCGCCGGTCGCGGGGTGCCGGTCGTCCTGGTGAACGCACGCCTGTCGGAAAAATCTTTTCGGGGCTACGGCCGGTTTCCGCTTTTCACCCGTCGCGTCTTGGGCTGCCTGGCAGCGATTTGCACCCAGAGCCGCCGGGATGCGGCCGGTTTTCGCGCGCTCGGGGTACCCTGGCAGCGGCTGGCGGTCACCGGAAACCTCAAATTCGACCAGCCGGCTCCCGGCCCGAGCGCAGAGCAGGCGGCGTGTTGGCGGCGGCGCCTGTTTCTGCCGCAGGGGGTTCCGACCATCGTTGCCGGCAGCACCCATCCGGGGGAGGAAGACCTGCTGCTGGCGGCCTTTTCAAAGCTCAAGGGCGACCTGCCGGAAGCCCGCCTGATCGTGGCCCCCCGCAATCCCGAGCGGGCCGGGGAAGTCGTTCGCCTGTTTCAAGTCGCGGGCTTAAGGGCGTATGCGCTTGGGGAGCTTGCCGGGCGAACCGCTCCGGCCCCCTGGGCGGTGGCGGTCGTCGACACCCTCGGCCTTCTGCGGACGCTTTACGCCCTGGCGGATGTCAGCGTCATCGGGGGCAGCTTCGCCCCGCGGGGGGGCCACAACCCGCTGGAGCCGGCCGCTTGCGCCAAACCGGTGATCTTTGGCGGTAACATGAGCAACTTCAGGGAGGTCTCCCGGCTGCTGCTGGCCGCCGGCGGGGCCGTTCAGGTCTCGGATGCGTCCGCCCTCCACCGCCAGGCGGCCGATCTGCTGCAAAACCCCCTGCGGGCCCGTGACATGGGGCGGCAGGCGGCAGCCGTCTTCAATGCCAACAAGGGCGCCGTGGCGCGGACGGTCGCGGTGGTCAAAGAACTCTCGAACCCGCCCGCCGGGTGCGATGATCGGGGAACCAGGCAATGAAGGGTTTGCGCTGCCGGATCGAGGCGCTCATGCGGGGTGACGGGTCACCTCCGTCCGGTCCCCTCGCGGCCGGGCTGGAACTGGCGGCGGGCATCTATGGCGGGGTGGGGCGCTTGCGGGCGGCCCTGTATCGGCGGGGGATTTTGCGGTCCCGAAAATTGCCCTGCCCGGTGATCGCGGTCGGCAACCTGACCGTGGGGGGGACCGGCAAGACCCCCATGGCCGTCCATATCGCCGGGCTGCTGCAGCAGCAGGGCTATCGGCTGGCGGTGATCAGCCGGGGCTACCGGGGGCTTGCGGAAAAAGCCGGCGGGGTGGTCAGTGACAGGGAGGGCCTGCTGATGACCGCCGCCGAGGCCGGCGATGAGCCGTATCTGATGGCGGTGCAGCTGCCCGGTGTGCCCGTCATTGTGGGCCGCAATCGCTACCAGGCCGGGTGTCGCGCCCTGGCCGCCTTTGGGGTGGACATCCTGGTGCTCGACGACGCCTACCAGCACCTGCAGCTGGCGCGGGATCTGAACCTCTTGCTGCTCGATCAGGCCGCGCCCTTCGGCAACCGGCAGGTGGTGCCCCGCGGGGTCCTGCGGGAGCCGCCGGGGGCCCTGTCACGGGCCGACGCGGTGGTCTTTACGCGCGCCGCCAAGGCTGTCGGGCTGCCGTCGGCGGGCGTCCCACTGCCGGGGGTGCGGGCCGGGGTGCCGATGTTTCGCTGTCGCCATCGACCGTATGTCAACGGGATCGTACCGGTGGGAAAACGCGAACTGAATGCCCCAGCACCCCTCGGTGGGGCGGCCGGCCTGCAGAAACTGCCGACGGTGGCGTTTTCCGGGATCGCCCGCAACGAGGATTTTCTTCGGACTCTGGTCGGGCTTGGGGCGACCATCACGGCATCCCTGGCCTACCCCGATCACCACCCCTACAGTGCAATTGATTTGGATTATATCCGGCGGGTGGCCCGCCAAACCGGGGCGCGCCAGCTGGCCACGACCCACAAGGACTTCGTCCGCATCCAATTCCGCTGCAACTGGCCGCTGCCCCTGGTGGTGGTCGGCGTCAGGATCGACTTCGGAGATCAAACCGAGGCCTTTTCGGCTTTTATCCGCCGTCGGACGGCCGACTTCTTCAGCCGGGGCCGCTAGCCGGATCGGGCGGCAGGCTGCCGGCCGCCAGGATGCGGGTCACCGCGGCCACGTCTGCGGGGCGATCCACCCCGATGCTCTGGTGGCGGGTGAGGACCACCTGAATCGGGATCTCGTTTTCCAGCAGCCGCAGCTGTTCGAGTTTTTCCGTGGTTTCCAGCGGGCTGGGGCCCAGCGCCACGAACTGCCGCAGGGCCTCCATCCGAAAGGCGTACAGGCCGATGTGGCCGTAGCAGGTCGGCGGGGCATGGCCGTCGCGGCAGAAGGGGATCGGCGCCCGGGAAAAGTAGAGGGCCTGGTGTCGGGTCCCGAAGACCACCTTGACCCGGTCGGGATTGGCGGCCTCCCGGCGGTCCATCTCGCGGGCAAGGGTGGTGACCCGGGTGGCGGCGGCTTCAAAAGGCCCGAGCAGCGCCGTCAGGACCGACGGCTCCAGGGTCGGCTCGTCTCCCTGGATGTTGGCCACCACGGCGTTTTCGGGAACTCCCAGCTGCTCGGCGGCCTCCAGCACCCGGTCGGTGCCGCTGGGGTGGTCGCAGCGGGTCATCACCACCGGCACCTGCCATTTCTCGGCCGCCGCCGCGATGCGCGGGTCATCGGTGGCCAGCACCACCCGGGAGAGCACCGGGCACTGCCGGGCGCGCTGGTAGACATGCCAGAACATGGGTTTGCCGAGAATCGGGACCAAGGGTTTGCCCGGAAAACGGGAAGAGGCGTATCGCGCCGGAATGATGCCGAAGCAGGTCGGAAGGGACGTCATGATGCTAGGCTCCGCGTCTTGGCAGGAGGAGTAAGCTGGTTGGGGTGATCGGGGGCCTCCGGGGCTGCCAGCAGTTCGGAAATCACGCCGCAGGCCCGGGCCGTGCCGCCCTGGCGCGCCCGGACATAGGCCGCGGCGCGCGCCCGGATCTGGCGGCGCGGGATGGACTCCCGCAAGTGTGCCGTCAGGGCATCGGCTGCTGCCCGCCAGTCGGGAACCTCCCGCACCAGGCCATCGGTCAGGAGGCCCCGGCCGACCCAGGCAAAATTGGCCCAGTGGGGCCCGATCACCGGACGGACGCCGGCGCTCAAGGCCTCCAGAAAATTCTGGCCGCCCAGGGGGGCCAGGCTGCCGCCCACAAAAGCGGCCCGGCAGCGCCCATAGGCGGCGGTCAGCTCGCCGAAGGTGTCCCACAGGATGACGCTGCCGGGAGCCACCGGCGCGTGGATTTCAGAGCGCTTCATCCAGGGGAGACCCGCGCGTCGGAGGGCCTTTTGCCAGGCGGCCTGCCGGTGGGCATGCCGCGGAAAAAGGCCGACCACGGCCTCGGGCGCCGCCTGCTGCAGGTGCAGGATGATCCGCAACACCTGGCGCTCCTCGGCCCGGCGAATGGAGCCCAGCACCACCAGGGGCGCGTTTTCGTCGAGGAGGGGGGAACCGCCGTTCTCTGGCGCGGGCGCATCACTGCCGACCTGCATCTGATCAAACTTGAGATTGGGCGTCAGCGCGATGCCGCCGGGGCCGAAAAGGGCGGCGAAACGCGCGGCATCCGCCGGGGAGATGGCCAGCACCCGCTCAGGCCGCAGCGCGCGCCAGATCGCCGGCCAGATGCGGTAGCGTCTGAAGCTTCGCGGCGTCATGCGGCCGTTGACGATCAGGCTGCGACACTCGCCGGCTTTTAACTGCGCCAGAAGCGCCGGCCAGATTTCGGACTCCAGCAGCACCATGACCCGCGGCCGCACGCTGCCCACCGCCTGGCGCATGATGGCCGGTTGGTCGAAGGGGAAATAGGTGAGATGCAGAAACCGGACGCCGGGGAGGGCGGGGTGGCGGGCAGCCGCCTGTTGCAGGATGTCCAGGCCCTGTTGGGTTGAGGTGGTGACCAGGGTGCGGATCGGGGTCGGGGGGCGCAAACGGCTGATGAGCTGCCACGCCAGCTGGGCCTCCCCCACCGAGGCCGCCTGAATCCAGAGGTCCGCATGCGGCAGGGGCGGCTGCAGGCAGCGGCGCGAAAACCCCGCGGCCAAGCGCTGATTGCGGCGCAGCAGCGGCAGGGCCGCCCGCCAGGACCAATCGTAGACGCCAAAGGCGATTTTTTCGATGATACCCGTCATGGCAGAAAACCAAAAATCTTTCGGGTCCGGCCCGTGGTCCGCTGTGTGGCTGCCTTTTTAACCGGTTATGCTGAATTTCGCAAATCAATTGGCCTCTGGGGCGCCCCTGCGGGCACCCCCAACTTCCGGGTGCTTGAAAATTGACAATCTTACGGTAACCATACTAAAAATCACAATTGGGCCGCGTGTGCCGGTGGGAGTCATGAACGGCGGCGGTGAATTTCTGGAAAACGGCGGTCTGCGGTGGGCTGCAGCGTGGGGACTGCGGGGTGCACCCGGTTTTGGGAAGACCGTCGACCAATTGATTGGCGGGTGACAGGATGGCGAAACTGCAAAAACTCGCTGATTTTCTGATTCATGGTTTTTTCCGGATCATCGGGCGGATTCCCACCCAACCGGCGGCAGCCCTGGGGGACGCGCTGGGGACGCTGTGGTACCGGCTGGACCGGCGCCACCGCCACATCGCCAGAGCCAACCTGAAACTTGCCTTCGGAGATCAAAAAACATCATGGGAAATCGACCGCCTGGCGCGGCGCAGCTTTCAGAACCTGGGCAGACTGCTGTTCGAGGTGGGGTGGCTGCAACGTCTCAAACCCGGCGAGGTTTCGCAGCATTTTCTACTGGAGGGCTTTACCCCCAGCCGGGTCGCCGACCTGCGTCGCGGGGTGCTGGTATTGACCGGCCATGTCGGCAACTGGGAGATTTTGCCGGCGGTTGCGGCCATTATCGGTTTTCGTGTCAGCATCGTGTATCGACCGCTGGATTTCGCCCCGCTGGACCGGTTTTTTTCGTTTTCGCGGGCCCGTTTCGGTGCCGATCTGATTCCCAAGAAAAACGCGCTCATTCGGATCGTCAGGGCCCTCCGGGGAAACCGTACGGTCGGTATC
>JBAPYE010000237.1:0-3233 GCA_049284575.1 Desulfobacterales bacterium | reverse complement strand
CCCTCGAACCGGACCACCTGGAGTGCGAACTGCTCGTGCGCACCCGCAACAAGCTGCGCTGCGACTGCATGGGCTTCGCCACCGAAGCCCAGCGCAACTGGCTGATTCGCTACATCGACGCCCTTTTCGACCACCTCGGGCTGGTGGCCTGAAAAAGGCCCGAGACCCCGCCCGCGGCCTTCGGAAACAGCCCTGACAGGGTTTCAGGATAACCGCCAGGGCGGCGCCGCGGCTGGCCGCCAAGCCCACCAACCCGGGGATATCGCTCCATGCTGCAGACGATTGCAATTGCGCTTTGGACGGTTTTCGTGACGGTCATCTTCGGTTACTTGTCCATTCTGCTTTCCGTGGTTGGCAACAACGGCAACTGGTCCCACATCGCGGCCCGCATCTGGGGCCGCTCGATTCTGGCCGCCAGCGGCATTCGGGTACGGGTCACGGGCATGGAAAAAATCGACCCGGCCAAATCCTATATTTTCATGTCCAACCACCAGAGCAATTTCGACATCCCGGTCCTGCTGGCCTTTCTCAAGGTCCAGTTCCGCTGGCTGGCCAAGGAAGAGCTCTTCAAAATCCCCTTTTTCGGCTACGCCATGCAGCGCGTGGGGTATATCAGCATCAACCGCTCGGACCGCCGCTCGGCCTTTCAGAGTCTCAAGCGGGCCGCCAAAATCATCCGCGGCGGCGTATCGGTCCTGATCTTCCCCGAGGGCACGCGCAGCCTGGACGGCCGCATCCGGCCGTTCAAGAAGGGCGGCTTCATTCTGGCGCTGGATGCCGGAGTCCCGATTGTCCCGGTGATGATTCGCGGCACCCGGTCGATCATGCCCAAAGACCGCCTGCGGATCCGGCCGGGCCGTGTGGAACTTGAAATCCTGGCGCCCATCGACACCACCACCTATTCGCGCAAGGCCAAGGATGCCCTGATCGCGGCGGTCCGTCAGACCATCTGCGACGGGTTTTACCAGAAGGGGTAGAAAGCTTTCGGCATGCTTAAAATTCTTCCACTGGGCGGGTTGGGCGAAATCGGGCTCAACATGATGGTCTTTGAATACGGCGAGACGATGGTGATCGTCGATGCGGGTCTGATGTTCCCCGAGGACTACATGCTCGGGGTGGATATCGTCATCCCGGACCTGGGCTTTGTCCGCCGCAACACCGCCAAGATCCGCGGCATCGTGCTGACCCACGCCCATGAGGACCACATCGGGGCGCTGCCCTACCTGCTGCGCGAGGTCAACGTCCCGGTCTACGGAACGCCATTCACCCTGGGCCTGGTGCGCCACAAGCTCCAGGAGCGCGACATGCTTCAGGCCACCCGTCTTGAAACCGTCTCCAGCGCGGCGCCGCTGCGGTTGGGGGACTTCGCGCTGGAATTCATCGACGTCTGCCACAGCGTCGTGGGGGGGGTCGGCGTGGCCTTCCGCACGCCCCTGGGGATCGTGATCCACACCGGCGATTTCAAGATCAGCCACGACGCCGTCGACGGCATGCGAACCGATGTCGGCAAGCTCGCACGTTTGGGTCAGGAGGGCGTGCTGGCGCTGCTGTCGGACTCCACCAACGTCGAAAAAGAAGGCTACACGATCTCCGACCGCGAGATCGGCGAGACCCTGGCCAAAATCATCGCCAAAAGCCCCGGCCGCAGCATCGTGGTGCTGTTCGCCTCCAGCATCGGACGGATCCAGCAGGTGATCGAGATCGCCCGCCAGCGCGGCAGCAAGGTGGTCATCGACGGCAAGAGCATCGAGATCAGCGTCGGCATCGCCCGGCAGCTGGGCTACCTGAACCTCCCGCCGGAGATGGTCATCGGCATCGAGGAGATTGCCGCGCACCCCGACAACGAGACCATCGTCATCACCACCGGCAGCCAGGGGGAGCCGATGTCCGCCCTGGCCCGGATGGCCACCGGCAGCCACAAGCACATCAAGATCAAAAAGGGCGACACGGTCATTTTGTCCTCCAAATTCATCCCGGGAAACGAGAAAGCGATCGCCGGCATGATCAACAGCCTCTATCGTCGGGGGGCGGACGTCATCTACGAAAAGATCTCCATGATCCACGTATCGGGCCATGCCTTTCAGGAAGAACTCAAGCTGATGATCAGCCTGACCCGCCCCCGATACTTCATCCCCATCCACGGGGAATACCGCCACCTGGTTCTCCACTCCCGGCTGGCCCACCAGGCCGGCATCCCCCGGGAGCGCGTGCTGCTGGCGGAAAACGGTCAGACCATCGGCTTCGACGCTGACGGCGGCCGCATCCTGGGAGATGTTGCCACGGGCCGCGTGCTGGTCGACGGCAAGGGGGTCGGGGATGTGGGCCGCAGCGTTCTCAAGCAGCGGCGGGTCCTGTCCGAGGAGGGGTTGGTGGTGGTCAACATGGCCTTTGACGAGGAAACCGGCATCATCGTCTACGGGCCGGAGATCGTTTCCCGGGGATTTGTCTTCGAAACCGAAACAGGCCACCTGCTGGAGGACGCCAAGTGCGTCATCCTGGAAATCGTGGACGAGATCAGCCCGGAAACCCCCAACCGCCTGGCCACCATTCGCTCCATGGTGCAGATGGCCTTGCGGCAGTATTTCACCTTTGCCATCAAACGCCGGCCGGTGATTCTGCCTTTTATTTTAGAGATTTAGGCCCCGGCCGAGACTGGAAGACGCGTACCCGTGGCACGAGCAGACGTCAAAAAAACCGCCCGACCATCCAGCCCGATGCGCAAGGAAATCATCGGGATTTTCCTTTTTTTCCTGGTGATCTTGACCCTCACCAGCCTGCTGTCCTACAGCCCCGACGACCCGTCGATCCACAACGCGCGGGCCGAAGGCGCGATCTTCAACCTCTTCGGCCTGGTCGGCGCCCACCTGGCCGGCCTGCTGGTGGGCCTCTTCGGCCTGGGCGCGTTCTGGTTGCCGGTCCTGCTGCTGTTTTCGAGCCTGCACTTTTTCGGTAGCCGACCCGAGCGCACCCTGACCGGTCTTTTCATGGGCGGCTTGCTGCTGGTGGTCACCAGCGGCAGCCTGATGGCCCTGCAGCAGGACCATTACGAGCTCCTCGGCAGCCGCTTTTCCGCCGGCGGCATTATCGGCATTCCCCTGAAGTCCTTTCTGGTGCGCTACTCCAACCTCACCGGTGGCGCCATCATTCTGGCGCTCCTGTGGCTGGTGGGGTTCATGATGGCCACCGGGTTCTCCCTGCTGACCTTCGCCCGCCGGGCCAGGCAGCTGTGGGTG
>JBAPYE010000236.1:0-3757 GCA_049284575.1 Desulfobacterales bacterium | reverse complement strand
CCGTGATGCGGCTGGGACGTCCGAAGGCGAAATCGCCCAGCATGATCACGGAAAGCCCGTTGATCTGCCCCACCTTGCTTCCTTCGGTGTCGATCAGGATGACATCACGCTGGATCTGCTCCTGCATCATTTCCCGGAGGCGGTCGGAGCGAAAGATCCGGGCGTCGATCGCTTTCTGGACGTCTTCGGCGCGGACCCTTTCAGCGCCGTTTTGGCGGGCCCAGTAATCGGATTCCCGCAGCAGGTCGGTGAGGCCCTGCATGTGCACGGACAGCTTGCGGCTGTCGCCCACCATCCGGGCGCTCTGTTCGATGACCCTGACCACCGCGTCCCGCCCGAACGGATAGAGCTTCTCCTTGCGCGCGACCCCTGCAATCAGGCGACTGTAAGCTTTCTGGTTATCCGGGTCACGGTCCATTCGGTGGGCGAAATCGGCCCCCACCTTGAACAGCTCGCCGAATTCCGGGTCATACTGACGAATAAGGTAATACAGCCGAGGCGCCCCCAATAGGATCACCTTCACATTCAGAGGCACCGGCTCGGGTTCCAGCGATACGGTGCTGATCAGGCTGACCATCTGTCCCGGCGACTCGATGGTGATCCTGCCGGAGCGCAAGGCGCGTTTGAGTCCTTCCCAGGCAAAAGGCTGCTGGAGGATTTTGAGGACATCCACCATGAGGTAGCCGCCGTTGGCCCGATGCAGGGAGCCGGCGCGGATCATGTTGAAATCGGTCACCAGGGCCCCCATATGGGCCAGGTGTTCCACCCGGCCGAGAAGGTTCTGAAGGGTCGGATTGTCCTCATGGACCACCGGCGATCCGCGGGTTTTGCTGTTGTCCACGATGACGTTGACCCGGTACCGGCGCAGCGCGGGAGATTCGCCGGTCTGTCCCTGGTCTGACGGTACCGGAAGATTTGGTGACGGCTGCTCGCCGGCCTGCCCCTGACCGCCCTCGGATTGAAACAGAACATGGGCGTTGTCGACAATGTCCTTTTCCATGCTCTCGAGGTATTCGGTCACAGCCGGTTTGTTTTCGTACCGGCTGCGGAGTTCTTCGAACACAGGGCCCACGGCGTATTGGGTGGCCTCACGGTTGATTTCTTTTTGTTTTTCGCGGATCTCGCGCTGCCATTGGGGGATCTTCTGAAAGACCTTCTGCGCTTCCTGCTGAAGTTCTTCGGCTTTTTTCTCCAATTCCCCGCGTTCTTCCTCGGACAGCTTTTCCAGCTCGCTTGGATCCAGCACCTCCCCGTCGCGAACCGGCGCAAAGACGAGTCCGGCGGGTGTTCGCAGCGGCGTCAGATCTCTTTCTTGAGACATTTGCTGCAATTTTTCGAACGCTTTTTGCTGTTTTTCCTGAAGTTCCTGTTGGACGCTTTGGCGGCGGGCCTGAAAGTCCTCGCTTTCGAAGGCGGCGCGCAGGGCGTTGCGAACGTCCTCCATCAGGTTCTTGACGCTGTCGGCCAGCTCTTTGCCGGTTCCGGCCTCCATGACCAGGATGCGCGGTTTGTGCTGTTCATCAAAATTGTTGACGTAACAGATGTCCGGGGGAACTTCTTCTGCGGCGGCCTGTTTCTCTAAGAACCTACGGATCAAGCTGTATTTGCCGGCCCCGTTTTCTCCTAGGGCGAAGATATGATAGCCATCGCCTCTCATGCCGATTCCGAAGTCGAGGGCCGCCAAAGCGCGCGGCTGGCCGATGAAATCGTCGAGGTCTTCCAGTTCATCGGTGCTGTCAAAATCGAACTGCTCGGAAGGGCAGCAAACTCTCAGTTGGTCGGGTTTCAATGTGTTGACCGCCATCGTGTTCTTCCTTTGTCAGTGAAGGGTTGGTTTCATGGCATGCGCATGAGGATTCATCATCGCCGCTCGGATATCGGTCGGCTGCCGACGCATCGCCGTCAGCCTTTCAAATCCGTTATCGAGCCGATCATTGTGCCGGCCAATGCCCGCTATTCCGGGCAGCTCTTACCGGTCGCTCGAGCCTGATATCTGAATTCAACCGCATCCGCTTCAGGACGATGTCAAGAGGAACCGACCTGGTTGTAAACATTGCGGTAATCGGCGTAGAGGTCGTGCACGCGGCGTTTCAGCTGTTTGATCCGCAATGAATCCTCCTGGTTGGACCAGCGCGGTTCACTGATGGAAAACAGGGCATTGCTCAGCTCGTCGATGACGTGTTCGGTGGCTTCGCACCACTCGTCGGTGCACACACCGGCCAATTCCGAAGCCTCCTTGACGTCGGTTTCCAGCTTTTGAACCGCCAAGTCCAACGAATTGAGGTAGTTTCGCCAAGAGTTCACGTATTCCTGCTGCATTTCATCTTTGGGCATAGACATAAAAAATCTCCTTTCTCGAAAATGCTTCATCTTTATCCTTCATTGACCATCGAAACGTCACGAAAAGGATACCGCCTGAATACTTTTGCCGCCATGGGGTGTGAGATGTATATCCGCCCCGGCGGGAAGGTATTGAACTCGCTTCCGCATAAGCCCCACCCGCAGCCGAGGACATTCTCAGCAGGGATACGGAATGGATGTCGCCGTGGGGCGGTCGCCGGAAGTCGGCTGTCAGCGAATACCGCCATCTGAAGGCATAAATACGGCCCACACGGTATTTGCTTCCTGATGTCTGACCGATAAATTATCCCTAAATTACGGTCAATCCGGAACCGATGGTAATTTGAGCGCGAGCACCGCTCAAAGATTGGTTGCCGCAGTGGCCGGAGAAAGGGAGATAATGGACGGCAAACTGAACCGCCCGCGAGGAAAACCGGCTTTCAATTGGAATACCATCTTGTGGATGCTGCTGATGTGGATGGCGGCGATCTACCTGTTTCAGATGTTCTCCGCGGGGTCCAAACCAAAAACGCTTTCCTATACGGCTTTCAAAGAAATGGTCCGACAGGGAAAGGTGGTCGAAATCACCATGCGGGGGAACGAGATCAGCGGTAAAATGAAACCTTCTGGAACCGAGGCTGCATCGAAGCCTGACGCAGGGACGCAGCAGGCCGATTCAGCGGTTTCCGCAAAGAGTCAAGCCGAAAAGCAAAATACGGGAACCGTTGCGTTTCATACCGTCAAACCGGACATGCAGGACCCCGGCCTGCTGGATCTTCTGGAAAAGAAGGGCGTTGTCGTGGAAGCCAAATCTCAGCAGCGGTCGTGGCTGATGACCGCAGCAATTACCCTGCTCCCCTGGCTGCTGATCATCGGATTCTTCGTTTATACGAGTCGTAAATTCCGGGAACGCATGGGCGGCCAGGGGGGACCCTTCGGGTTTGCCAAATCGAGGGCCAAGCGTTTCAAGCCGACCACCAGCAAAACCACTTTCGAAGATGTGGCCGGATTGAAAAACGCCAAGAAAGAGTTGCAGGAGATCGTAGCGTACCTCAGAGACCCCTCACGATTTCGGAAGCTAGGCGGGGAACTGCCGAAGGGACTGCTGCTGGTAGGCCCGCCCGGCGTCGGTAAAACGCTGTTGGCCCAGGCATCCGCCGGTGAGGCCGACGTACCCTTTTTCAGCATCAGTGGATCTGAATTCATTGAAATGTTCGTCGGTGTCGGCGCCTCCCGAGTGCGGGACATGTTTACCAAGGCTTAGAAGGAGGCCCCGGCCGTGATTTTCATCGATGAACTGGACTCCATCGGTCGTGTTCGCGGCACCGGTTTAGGAGGCGGCCACGACGAGCGCGAACAGACCCTGAACCAGATTCTGGCGGAAATGGACGGTTTCGAGCCCCACGAATCGGTCGTC
>JBAPYE010000235.1:0-4453 GCA_049284575.1 Desulfobacterales bacterium | reverse complement strand
CGCAAAAAGGAGCTGGACCAGATTTCGGCCGCGACCGGCGCCCAGGTGGTCTACCTGGAAACCGGCCAGGGCGGCCGGGACGGCGGCGGTCAATGAACGGTTGTGGACGGCGCTTGAGCGGCGGCGTCCACAACCTTCGTCAGCCGTTGGTGATGATGGTGCCCACCGGCTCGCCTTCCAGCGCCCGGAGAATGTCCCCGGGGTTGTGGAGGGCGTCAATGATCTGAAGCTGTTTGATGCATTTGGCGCGCTGCAGCATCGCCAGGATGGGCCTTTCGATGATCAGGTCATCCAGGTCGGCCGCCAGCAGCTCACCCGCTGAAATCCGATCATAAAATTTCAGGTTCTTCCTTTCCTCGGGACCCACCTTCTTGGGATCTCTGTCAAAGAGGCCCTTCTCATCCTTCAGATAGATCAGGGAGCGCGCACCGATGTTTTCCGCCAGCAAAAACGCGCCGCAATCCGTGCGGTGGGGCGGAATCGAGCCGAATTCGGCGGGATGCTCGAAAAAGCCGTAAGGTGGTATGCCGTAGGTGATGGGCAGGTAACCCAGCCGGCAGAACATCGTCAACTGTTCGAGGTTGTCGCCGTGGCCGATTTTTACCCCGCCGTGTTTGGAGAGCAGCACCGCCAGCATCTCGGCATTCTGCCAGGACACCTTGTCGCCCAGCTTGGACAGCACCCCGGTGGGCATGCCCAGGTCGACACCGATGTTGTAAACGTGCCGCGCCCGTGTGCCCCCGCCGGTCATCAGCAGGATCTTGAACTTGTTCTTGGCTTCGATGAGTTTGTCGAGAATCGGAAATAAAGCCTTGCCGCCCCGATCCATGATGCTCTGACCGCCTATTTTGAGTACGTTGATATCCGGGTGCATCCGGAAATACTCCTGGGACTCGGTGGTTTTCAAGAATTCCTTGCTCACCAGGGACTCCCCCATCATGGGGGAGTCGATGTGCAGCCGCCCCGTTCCCTTTTCCGCCTCTTCCTTGATTAATTTTGCCATGGTCTCGATTCTCCCTTTCGTCCACAGGTCGCACATTGCCGGTCAGGCGGCGCAACCTGTCTTGCCGGGCCTTTTTCAGGGCGGCAGATTTTCAAACCGCTTCGGCAGCGGTCTGCGGTGGCCCCTTTTCGGGATTTCAAAAGTGAGACACACTCTATGGCGGCTTGACTTGGCTGTCAATTGGGAGGGTTGGCGGGAAGGGGACAGCCAGGTTTTTCGGTTATTTATGGTTAATATAGGTTAAAAATGGTCTAAAAATCTGTTGTATTTTTTGGTGGAAAGTGTTCAGTTGACATAAGGCAACATAATTTCTATAGTTCAACCCATATTTCCGGCGGCAGCCGGCTGCCCCCGCCCGGCGCTGAGGCCCTGCGGGTGGCCGAGGGAGGAGGTGTATATGGAGCGCAATTCCCAAAACCCGGCGACCAAGAAATTTCTCTCCACCAAGGAAGTGGCGAAGTTTTTGGACGTCAACGAGAAGATGGTCTACACCCTGATCTCCGATAAGGGCCTGCCGGCCGCCAAGATTACCGGCAAGTGGCTCTTCCCGCGGCATCTCGTGGAGCAGTGGATCGAGACCAACACCCTCAACTACCCCCGCCCCACCCATGTGCTGCCTCCCTACCACGGCCTGTTGATCCTGGCCGGCAGCAACGACCCCCTGCTGGAGAAAACCCTCGCGCTCTTCAACGAGCGCCACCCCGACCAGGTGGCCGTCTTCGGCAACCTGGGCAGCATGGGGGGGCTGCGGGCGCTGCGGCAAAACCTCTGCCACATGGCCTCCAGCCATCTGCTGCAGGAGGACGAGACGGAATACAACTTCGATTTCGCCGTCAAGGAGCTGGACCAGCTGCCGGTGGTGATCAATTTCTGCCGCCGCGAGCAGGGCCTGCTGCTGCCCACCGGCAACCCCAAGGGGATCGAGGCGGTCGCCGACCTCGGGCGCACGGGAGTCAGAACCGTCAACCGGCGCCTGGGCACCGGCACCCGGCTGCTCTTTGACCGCGAACTGCAAAAGGCCGGCCTGCAGGGCGAAAAGATCACCGGCTACACGGAAGAAGTGCTGCGCCATCTGGACGTCGGCCTGGCGGTGCTGACCGGCCAGGCGGATGCCGGGCCGGGCATCCGGCCGATCGCCGCCCAGCTGGGGCTGGACTTCATCCCCCTGCGCTGGGAGCGCTACGATCTGCTGGTGACCCGCGAGCGCTTCTTCGACAAGGGGGTCCAGCTTTTTCTGGGCCTGCTGCACGAGAAAGCCTTTCAGGCCATGGCCGCCCGCTATGCAGGCTATGACGTCTCCGACAGCGGGACCATGCTTTTCCCGCCGCAGGCATCCGCCGGCTGATTCCGCCGGCCGAAAGCAAACCAACAGGACGCATCACCCGCTGTTAACAAGGAGGAGAGAGATGAAACGATTTGGCTTTTTTTTGTTGGCGGCCCTACTGATCGGCGGATCGGGGGCCTGGGGGGAGGAGAAGATTCTCATGATGGCCACCACCACCAGCACCGACAACACCGGTTTGCTGGATTACCTGGCGCCCGAATTCCAGCAGGACACCGGCATCGTGCTGCGCTGGGTGGCCACCGGCACCGGCAAGGCCCTCAAGCTGGGGGAAAACTGTGACGTCGACGTCCTGCTGGTGCATGCGCCGGCCGCCGAGCAAAAATTTGTCGCCGACGGCTTCGGCATCAACCGCCGGGAAATCATGTACAACGACTTCGTGATCATCGGCCCGGCCGACGACCCGGCCGGCATCCGGGGCCAGGGCGTCTCGGCGGCCCTGGCGGCCATCAAGGACAAAACGGCGGTTTTCGTCAGCCGCGGGGACAATTCAGGCACCCACAAAAAAGAGCTCTCCCTCTGGGAAGCCGCCGGGCTGCCGATCCCCGAAAAGGAGGCCTGGTACATCCAGACCGGGCAGGGAATGCTCGTTACCATCAACGTTGCCGCCGAGCGCAACGGCTACACCATGACCGACCGCGGCACCTACATCAAGTACGAGGCCGACCTGAACGGCAACCCGCCGCTCAAGATCCTGGTGGAAGCCGACGCCGTGCTGCTCAACCAGTACAGCGTGATGGCGGTCAACCCGGAGCGCTGCCCCAAGGCCCAACTGGAGCTGGCCACCGCGTTCAGCGACTGGATGGCCGGTGATAGAGGCCAGGGGCTGATCGGCGGCTTCAAGCTGCTGGAAAAGCAGCTCTTCACGCCCAATGCCCAATAAGCCGGCAGCGGGGCTTTTTCGATCTGATTAGGTGCACGGGGGCCGCCAGGCCCCTCCTTGATTTCGGGGTGTCGACAGCGGAGATACCCCGGTCCACCCCTTTCTGGCAGGCATCATGGATTTTCTGCTCGGCGGTTTTCTCACCGCGATCCAGCTGCTCGTGACGGGCGACAGCGAAACCTATGCGGCCGTTTTCGCGACCTTGAGGGTTTCCAGCTATTCCATGGCGGCCAGCCTGGCGCTGGGGGTGCCGGGAGGCTTTTTCCTCGGCCATTTCGACTTCCGCGGCAAGCGCCAGCTGCGCCTGGTGGTGGACACCCTGCTGGCCCTGCCCACCGTTCTGATCGGGCTGCTGGTTTACGCCTTCCTCTCCCAGCGCGGGCCGCTGGGGGAGTGGGGGCTGCTGTTCACCCTGCCGGGGATCGCCATCGGGCAGACCATCCTGGCATTGCCGGTGGTGGTGGCCCTCACCGCCACGGCGGTGGAAGCCATGGACCGGCACCTGCGGACCACCCTGATCACCCTGGGCGCCAGCCGCAGCCAACTGCTGGTGAGCATCCTGTGGGAGGGGCGCTTCGGCATCCTGACGGCCGCGGTGACGGCCTACGGCCGGGTGATGACCGAGGTGGGGGTCTCGATGATGGTGGGCGGCAACATCAAGTGGCTGACCCGCACCATGACCACGGCCATCGCCCTGGAGACCAACAAGGGGCAGTTTGGCATGGGGGTTGCGCTGGGGCTGGTGCTCATGGCCATCGCCTTCGGGGTCAATTTCTCGGTCTCCTTTCTGCGCAGGAGGTAAACGGATGCAGCCGCCGCTCTACACAGTCCGCTCCCTCCTGCACGTCTATGGCGGCGGGCCGCCGGTGCTGGCGATCGAGCGGCTGAGGGTGGCGGCGGGGTCCATTCTGGGGCTGGTGGGCCCCAACGGCAGCGGCAAAAGCACCCTGCTCAAACTGCTGGCCTTCGTGGAAAAACCGACCGCAGGCGAGATCCGTTTCAAGGGCAAGCCCGCAGCACCCTTTTCCGATGCCGTGCGCTTCCAGGTCACCCTCTTGACCCAGGAGCCCTACCTCATGCGGCGTTCGGTGTATGCCAACGTCGCTTATGGCTTGAAACTCAGGGGCCGGGGCCGGGACTGCCGCCGGCAGGTGGCGGCCGCGCTCTCGCTGGTGGGGCTGGCGCCGGAGGTGTTTGCGGGCCGCAAATGGTTTCAGCTCTCCGG
>JBAPYE010000234.1:0-3999 GCA_049284575.1 Desulfobacterales bacterium | reverse complement strand
GCCTGACCCTCTCCCTGGACAGCAGCGGGGAGAACCTCTACAAACGGGGCATCAAGACCCACGGCGGCCGCGCGCCGCTGCGGGAAACCCTGGCGGCCGCGATTTTGCTGACCGCCGGCTTCAGCGGCGCGGAGCCGCTGCTGGACCCGATGTGCGGCAGCGGGACCTTCTGCCTGGAGGCTGCCCTGATGGCCGCTGGAATTGCACCCGGGCGCCGGCGGTCCTTCGCCTTCATGCGCTGGCCGGCCTTTCGGCCCGCACGCTGGCGCCATCTGCTGCGGCAAGCCGATGCCGCCGCGGCCGTCCCGCAGCGTCGCCGGATTTTCGCGCTGGACCAATCCCCGCGAAGTGTCCAGCGCCTTGCGCACACCCTGGAAGCCACTGGGCTGGCGGCGTGGGTCGGGGTGGCACAGGGCGATTTTTTCGATCTGGACCCGCGATCGCTGACCGCCGCCACCGGGCTGGTGGTGATTAACCCGCCTTACGGCCGTCGCCTGGGAACGCCGGTGGCGAGCGCGGATCTTTTTCAGCGGATTCTGGATCGGCTGCAGGCGGTTTACCGGGGCTGGCGCTGTGCGCTGATCGCGCCGGATCGGAAACTGATCGAGGCCTCGCCGTTTGCGGCGCGCCTCTACCCCCTGTCCCACGGGGGGCTGCACCTGGCGCTGCTGGTCGGCCGGATCGGCCAGGGGGCCGTCGCGCCCCACGGTCAAACGCCTTGATTTTTAATCCTGCCCGTATCATTATGAAAATGGATCTAAACCCGGCCGCCGCGGACCCGGCGCGTCTTCCCCGCCTATGCTTTCCCGAACCGCACCGGCCCGCCGCCGCTGAACCTTCAACCGTCGCCAGGGAGGGCCCACGAAATGTTCCAACTCGTATTGCTGCGACACGGCGAGAGCCTCTGGAACCGCGAAAACCGGTTCACCGGATGGACCGACGTGGACCTGACCGCCAAAGGGATCGCCGAGGCCCGGGAGGCCGCAAGGCTCCTGTCGGCCGAGGGCTTCACCTTCGACGTGGCCTACACCTCGGTGCTCAAGCGGGCCATTCGGACCCTGTGGATCGTGATGGACGCGATGGACCTGATGTGGATTCCGGTGATCCGCCACTGGCGCCTGAACGAGCGCCACTACGGGGCGCTGCAGGGGCTCAACAAGGCCGAGACCGCCGCCCGCCACGGCGAGGAGCAGGTGCATGTCTGGCGCCGCAGCTACGACATCCCCCCACCGCCGCTGGACCCCGGGGACGAGCGTCATCCCGGCCGGGATCCCCGCTACCGCGACCTGGCCCCCGAAGAGGTCCCCTGCACGGAGTCCCTCAAGGACACCGTCGGGCGCTTCATGCCCTATTTCCACCAGGAGATCGCGCCGGCCGTCCGCCAGGGCCGCCGGGTGCTGATCGCCGCCCACGGCAACTCTCTGCGGGCGTTGGTCAAACACCTCGACGCGCTCTCCGATCAGGCCGTCACCACGCTCAACATCCCCACCGGGGTGCCCCTGGTTTATCAACTGGACAACTCCCTCAAGGTGATCGGCAGTCGCTATCTGGGCGACCAGGCGGCCGTTGAAGCCGCCATCCGGGCGGTGGCCGACCAGGCCAAAAAACAAACCTGAGCACGCCGTCTGCGCGGCGCAAGGAGGCTGTCATGCTGGCCAAAGTACTCATCAAACGGCGGTTCAAAAAAGGGTCCAACAAGGAAGTCCTGGCGCTTTTGAACGAGTTCAGGGCGGGGGCCATGAACCAGCGGGGCTACATCAGCGGTGAGACCCTGGTGAGCAGCCGCGACCCCCAGAGCCTGCTGGTGATCGGCACCTGGCAGGATATGAACTCCTGGCACCGCTGGAAGGAGAACCGGGCCCGCCGGACCTTCGAGGCCATGATGGAAATATACCAGGAGGGGCCGACCCAGTACGAGGAATACTTTTTGGGGGTCCCCGGCGACCAGGGGGATGATGCGTGAAGACGCCCCGCCCGCCGGTGACCGGGGCGCCGCGGCCATGATCGTCGATACCCACGCCCATATCTGCGACCCGGTTTTCGACGGCGATCGGGCGGCCGTTCTGGCGCGCGCCCGCGCGGCGTTGGGATGTTGACCCTATGACCCTCGCCCAGATTACCGGTCAGCTGTTGAAAGACCTCGAGCCCCTTCGGTTCGGGCCGCCGGTGACCCACGTCTACAACCCCCTGACATACGCCGGCAAGGCTTACGCCCGCTATCTGGCCCTTTACGGCCAAGCCCCCAAGGAGGTCCTGCTGCTGGGCATGAATCCCGGCCCCTGGGGAATGGCCCAGACCGGCGTGCCCTTCGGGGAGGTCCGCCTGGTGCGGGACTGGCTCGGCATCGAGGTCCCCATCGGGGCCCCCGCCCAAATGCATCCCAAGCGGCCGGTGACGGGCTTTGCCTGCACCCGCAGCGAGGTCAGCGGCGCCCGTCTCTGGGGCTGGGTGCGGGAGACCTTCCAGACCCCGGAACGGTTTTTCGCGCGCTTTTTCGTGGCCAACTACTGCCCCCTGATCTTCATCGAGGCCGGCGGCCGCAATCGTACACCCGACCGCCTTCCGCTGGCGGAGCAGGGGCCGCTGCTGGCCGCCTGCGACCGCGCCCTGCGCCGCAGCGTGGAACTGTTGGCCCCGCACCATGTCGTCGGGGTTGGCAAATTTGCCGAAACCCGCGCCCGCCAAGCGTTGGCGGGCCTTCCGGTCGCCATCGGGCGCCTGACCCACCCCAGCCCGGCCAACCCGGTCGCCAACCGCGGCTGGGGCGCCCTGGTCGCTCGCGAACTGGCCGAATTGGGCATTTGCCTGGAAACCCCCAGAGACCCATTACAGGGGAGCGCTGCCGCGCGTCTTGGTCTTGGCGGCGGCTTCGAACAGGTCTGATGGCGGGCGTCTGCCGCGTCGTTCAGGTCGGTGGAAGACACAAAATGCGGCGGCGCCCGGCAGGGAGATCGGTATTGGTCCACATGGCAGCTCAACCCAAGCAAAAAACCGCGCCCGCCGCCGGCCGGCATCTGAAACTGCGTCTTTTGGCCATCAGCCTGTCCTTCGGCATCGGGGTGCTGCTGCTGGTCATCAAGTTTTATGCCTACCGCCTGACCCACTCCTCGGCGGTACTCTCCGATGCCCTGGAGTCGATCATCAACGTGGTCGCCAGCGCCTTCGCCCTGGGCAGCGTGATCCTGGCCGCCAAGCCCCCGGACGAAAGCCACCCTTACGGCCACGGCAAGATCGAGTTCTTCTCGGCCGGTTTCGAGGGGGCCCTGATCATTGTCGCCGCGCTGGGGATATTCAAGGTGGGCATCACGGGGATCCTGTCGCCGCGGCCGCTGCCGTCGCTTCAGGCTGGGCTGCTGCTGGTGCTGGCGGCCAGCGTGGTCAACCTGCTGCTGGGGCTGGGGCTTGTCAAGGTCGGGCGCAAAACCGATTCCCTGGTGCTGGTGGCAGACGGCCAGCATCTGATCACCGATGTTTACACCTCAGCCGGGGTGCTGGTGGGGCTTTTGCTGGTGCACCTGACCGGCTGGTACTGGCTGGACGGGGCCGTCGCCTGTCTTTTAGGGCTGAACATCCTGGTGACCGGCGCGAAGCTGGTGCGGCAGGCCTTTTCGGGTCTCATGGATGCCGCCAACCCGTGGCTTCTGGAGCGAATTGCGGCCCTGATCGAGCGGCACCGCAAAGCGCTCTGGATCGACATCCACCAGCTGCGGGCCTGGAAATCGGGGGATTACGTGCACATCGATTTCCACCTGATCCTGCCCCGGGACCTCTCCCTGGAAAAGGCCCACCGCGAGGCGGAGGCCCTCGAAGCCCTGCTGATGGCCGAGTTCGGCCCGCGGGCCAGCGTTCTGGTGCACATGGATCCCTGCCGGGACGCCGAATGCCCGGTTTGCCGCAAAGTTCGCTGCGACCTGCGCACGGCCGCGGCCTGCCCGCAGGTGCCGTGGGTCCCGGCCGATATGACCGCCAGCGGTCGGCCGGCGGAGCGGGGGGCTATCC
>JBAPYE010000233.1:0-5875 GCA_049284575.1 Desulfobacterales bacterium | reverse complement strand
CGGTCAGCTAACGACCGGTTCAGCGGCCGGCTCAGTGCCGCCGCTGAACCGGAACGTTGACAGTTCCGTAAAAAACCCAATTTCCGCGTTGCGCTGCATCTCGAAGTCGCTGCGGCGTACCTTAAGTTCGCCGCACGCCGCTGAGTTTTGCGCGCCGTAACTTGGCTTTTAAAAAACTCAAATCTCTACCGCATTTTGCTTGTCTTTTGGCCAGTCACCGCCGCGAGGCGCACCTGAAGAAATTGATCGTGGGTGTTGCCGCCGCCTTTCCCGCCCACCCAACCCCGGAAACAGACGATCGGCGTCGCTTTTGTGCTGCCCGGCAGCGCTGCGTTTGGCGATGGAAAAATCCGGGGTGAACACAAAATGTGGTATCCGAGCTTGACAAATGACACCATATGGCATAAGAGCGGGAAAAACCAAGCAGGACACTTTTATGGGCAAAAAAAAGAAACGCAAAAAAAAGTCCCCCCGGTCGTCAACCGCTGCCGCAGGCAGGCCAGCCGAACAGGTGGCGAAGATGGCCGAAAGCGCCCTGGCCCAGGGTCAGCTCCGGAAAGCCTGCACCTTCTTCAGGCAGCTATGCCAGGACGATCCCGATCGCTATTTGGGGCGCTGGGTCGACGCTTCCCAGCGGCTCTTCGATTATCTTCTGGAGTCCGGTCAGCTGCCGGAGGCCAAAGCCCTCTTGGTGAGTCTGGAGCGCAAGGTCGGAAGTGCCGTCCTTCGCTCAAGCCAGATAAAGCTGGCCCTACGCCAAGGGGAATTTGTTCGGGCCGAACCGCTGGCGGCTGCCGAACTATCAGCTGCCGGCGCATCGACGCCCGCGCAGCACGCCCTGGCCGTGGATGCGCTGGTACTCGTTTTTCAGGAAGGCGACCCCGAACTGGCGCTGCCCCCCGGCCTGGGGGCCGATCGTCAGCGGGTGTGGCAGGCGCTGGGGCTGGTGGCCCAGGCAAATTTCGATGCCGCGCTGCAGGCGGTCAAGCCCATCGGTCTGGGATCCCCCTTTGCCAACTGGAAATGGTTCCTCAAAGGCCTTTGCGCCTTCTATGCCGGGCAGGACCCCAAGGCGCGTCAGGCCTTTGCGCGCACGATGGTAGGTTCGGTGCCGGCCAAGGCCGCTGAACCGTATCTGGTGCTGATGGGCCAGGAGCCGGGGCAGGCGCAGAATCTCAAAAACCCGGCGATCCTCCAAGCGGCCTGCCTTTTGACCGGTGTCGGCGAGGTCGGCGCCGTCATCGCGCGCGCCGACACCCTCTGGCACACCGGGCGCTACCGCGACGCGTTGCGGCACGTTCAGCGCCATCTGGCCGATTTTCCATCCGATCACCCCGGATTCCAGCAGGATCTGACGCAGTTCTTTTACAACGCCTGGCGCGACCTGCCGGACCGGCAGGCGGACGCCTACGTCGAGTGGCTCTTGCGCAGCGCTGAAAAATACCGCCAGCAGGGCGCTGTGGGAAAGTTTCTGGCCCACAAGGCCGAAGCCTTGTGGCTGGAACGCCAGTGGTGTGACGACGCCGAAATTATCCAGGCCTGGGAAGACGTTCTGGCCCTCTACCAGACGCGCCATGGCAGCAACCCGCGGGTGCAGGCGATCGTCTACCAGCACCTGGGCGGCATTTTCGCCCGGGAGGAGGAGGTCCAGGAGACGGCTTTCGACTTTTTCTCCCCAAGCCGGCGATTTAAACGCAGCCGCCTGCGCAACCCGCAGCTGGCCGCCCGTTTCTACCAGCTGGCGGTGGAATCGGATGTGGTTAACCCCGAGGGGTATTTCGCCCTGCTCGCGCTGTATGAAAAGACGGATGAAAAATCCAAAATCAACCGAACCCTGGATGACATCATCCGACGCTTTCCCGACAACAAGACGGCCCTCTTGAAGGCCGGCCTGCGCTGCATGGAGCGCAACGCGTTCAACAAAGGCATGGGCTATTTGGAGCGGGCGCTGACGTTGGACCCCATCGATCCCCAGGCCCGCGAGGGGCTGGTCCTGGTTTGCATTCAGGCCGCCTTGCGCTATGCCCAGCAGGGCCGGATGGCGCAGTGCCACGAGGTGATGCAAAAGGCGCTCGCGCGCGCCAGCACCCGCACGGATGACTTCAACCTGGGCCGCTGTTATCTACACGCCCGCTGGGCGGTGATGGCGGATATCGGCGGGGACGCCGCCGAAGCCGGGCGGCAGATGGCCGCTGCCGCGGCGCTGAGCGCGGATGAGTTTCGGCTGAATTATTTTGCGCTCCTGATTGGCTTGCTCTACGACCAGTCGCCGGAGCGCCATCAGGAAATGGACCGCCGGGTCATCGAGGCCTGCCAACGGGGGCTGACGGTCGAAACAGTGCTGTCCATGGTGGCGGTTCTGAAGTACTTTCGCCGTCTGCCGCCCAAGCGCCGCAAGTGGCTCCCGGCCGAGGAGACCCTTCTCGGGCGCTTGCTGAACAAGGCGGCCGGTCTAAAGTGGCGCCCCGAGCAGGCCCGGCCGGTGGTCGAGTTTGTCTTTTCGGCCGAAAAGCTCCGTAACGCATCGGTCGAGCCCCTGGTGAAGGCGGTCATGGGCCGCCATCCGGATGACCCCTGGTTCCGCTGGTTTCGCTTTATGCTGGATTACGGCACCCAACCCGGGTTGTCCCACGCCAACCCGCGGGTCGGCAAGGATTTGCAAGTGGTCCGGGCTCTGGCCGAAAAGGCGGGTGACAGCGAACTGATCGCCCAAATCCGCAAGGTGGAAAAGATCATCGAGGAGGCCCGCCGCATATTCGAAAGCTTCGGCAAAGAATTCCCCGGGCTGGATATCACCGATGACGACGAGGATGACGGCTACGAGGACGAGGAGGATGAGGAAGAAGATCCACCGCGGCGCAAACTGCCGCCCCCGCCGCGGCAGCTGGATCTCTTTTGAGCGCAGCCCGGGGTGAGAGCAATGGGCCGGCAGAGGCCCGATTCCCTCCCTTAATAGACGATTGAAATGTGACACCATGAACCCATACGACATTCTGGGGCTGGCCCCGGGGGCCGATGACGCTGCCATTCGCAGCGCCTACCTCGATCTGGTGCGCCGCTATCCCCCCGATCATCACCCCCAGCGGTTTGCCGCCGTCAGCGAAGCCTACCAGATTCTCAAAGATGAAGGCGGACGGCTGCGGCATCAGCTCTTCAACAGCGATCCGGGCCTGCGATCCCCCGGCGAGGTCCTGCAGCGGCGCTTTGCCGCGCCCGAAGGGCGCAAGCCGCTTGCCGAGGACGCCCTGCAGCAGTTGCTGCGTCAAAGGGCGATGCAATGACAGACGATTTTCAAGCGCCGGCGGATTTCGCCCGCGAACCGGTCGCCGGGCCGTCGGACGGCTGCGCGCCTGGGGCGGACCCGGACCTGTCTTGGCGCACCACCCTGGAGGAACGTTTCCGGCAGTGGCTGGGGGAGCTGGAAACCGACCCGCTGGAGGGCCCACCTGCCGTCGATGACGGCCCGGACCTGTATGCCTTCTACGAGGCCTTGTGTGTCGTGCGCACCGAAGTCCGTCATCAGGCCCGGCGCAGTCACGACTCCTTGAGCCGTTTCGGCGACGCCCTGGCGGGTTTCGAGGAACTGCTGCAGACGCTGAACGCGCGTGTGATCCAGATCGACGGCGAGCGCGGCGGGCTGGACGACGCCGGCCTGCACGCCCTTTTGCTCTCGCTGGTCGAACTCTTCGAGCGTTTCAAGCGCGTTCAGGACCGCTTGCGGACCCCCCCGGCGACCGGCTGGTTTGGGTCTCACCGCCGCTGGTCGGCCGCCTGGTCGGCCCTGCGGGAAGGCTTTGACATTTTAAACGATCATTTTAAGCAGCTCTTGCAACACCAGGGGGTCACCGTGATCGCCTGCGAGGGCCGGCCCTTCGACCCCAACCTGATGAAGGCCGTCGCGGTCCGGCAGACCGCCTCTGTACCGGCCAACACGGTGTTGGCGCAACTCTCCGGTGGCTACAGCTACCGCGGGCGGGTGTTGAAGTTTGCCGAAGTCAAGATCGCCGTAGGAAAGGAAACAGGCTGATGGCCGCTATTGTTGGAATCGATCTGGGCACCACCTATTCCGAGGTGGCCGTGCTGCGTGACGGTCCCCCCGAAGTTGTCCCGGTGGACGGGGAGCCGATCATGCCCTCCTGTGTCGGTCTGGACAGCCAGGGGGAGTTGATTGTGGGACGCGCGGCCCGCAACCAGATGGCGCTGGCCCCCGAGAACACCATTTTATCCATCAAGCGCAATATGGGTAAAAACGAGCCGGTAACCTTGGGGGAGCGGCGCTTCAGCCCCGAGGAGATTTCGGCCCTGATCCTGCGCAAACTCAAGCAGGCTGCCGAAGCGCATCTGGGGGAGGCGGTGACCCAGGCCGTGATCACCGTGCCGGCCTATTTCGACGATGCTCAGCGCAAGGCCACCCAGAACGCCGGTCAGCTGGCGGGCCTTGAGGTCCTGCGGATCATCAACGAGCCCACGGCCGCCGCCCTGGCCTACGATGCCGGGCTGGAAGAGGACCAGACCATCCTGGTCTACGACTTGGGGGGCGGTACCTTCGATGTGTCGCTGGTGGTCGTGGAAAAAGGCGTTGTCGAGGTCAAGGCCAGTCACGGCGACACCGCTCTCGGCGGGGACGATTTCGACAATCTGCTGATAGCGCATGTCGCCGAGGTCTTCCGCGAAGAGAAAAAGGTCGATCTGCTCCATGAGCCCCGGGTTCGCAACAGGCTCTGGGCGGCGGTCGAGGCGGCCAAACGCAAGCTCTCCGACGCTCCCTTCGCCCGCATCCGGGAGGAATACCTCTGGCAGGACCATCACCTGGATCTGGAAATCGCGCGCCACGACTACGAGGAGATGATCCGCCCGCTGGTCCGCAAAAGCATGGACTGTGTCCACCACTGCCTGCGCGATGCCAGCCTGCTGCCCGGCGCCGTCGACCGCGTCATTCTGGTCGGTGGGGCCAGCCGCACCCCATTGATCTCTGAAATGATCCGGGAGGAAATGCGCCGGGAACCGGCCTTCGAGATCAACCCCGAGCTGATCGTGGCCATGGGGGCCGCAATTCAGGCCGGGGTCCTGGCCGGGCAGCCTACCCGCTCGGTCCTCGTGGATATCACCCCTTACACCTTCGGCACCCAAGCGCTCTCGTTTCAGCACGGCGAAATGCGCGACGATCACTTTGTCCCCATCATCCGCCGCAGCACGCCGCTGCCGGTCTCCAAGGCCGAAGTCTTCCTTACCGCGGTGGACGAGCAGCGCCAGGTGGATGTGCGCATCTATCAGGGGGAAGCGCCGTCGGTGGACGACAATATCTTCATCGGCAATTTTTTGATCGAGGGCCTGAGCAAGGTGCCCGCCGGCAACGAGATCATTTTAAACCTGGCCCTGGATCTCAGCGGCGTCCTGAACGTCACGGCGCTGGAAAAACGCACCGGACTTTCCAAAAGCGTGCGGATGGACACCGGCGGCAAGGGACCCGAGTTCGACCTGCAGGCCGCGCGGCGCAATCTGGCCGGCCTGGGCGGCGATGCGCCGGCGGCCGATGACTCGGCCGCATCCGCACCGGCCGACCGGCAGGACCTCCTGACCCGGGCCAAGGACCAGCGACGGCGGGCCATGGCGCTTATGGCGAACATCGACGAGACCGACGCCGGCGAGCTGCGCCTGCTTTTGCAGCAGGTCCAGGACGCCATTGGGAGCGGCGATTTCACCAAGCTGGCCGATGTCCTGACCTCCCTGGACGATATGCTCTTTTACCTGGAGGACTGATGGCCCTGAACTGCCCGGCCTGCAAGCGGCCCAACGACGCCGGCGACACCTGCGCCCGCTGCGGGGCGGACCTGACGGCCCTGAATCGCGTGCGGGCGGCTGCCCGGGCCCAGCT